>JANNRO010000025.1:0-3763 GCA_031401505.1 Planctomycetia bacterium | reverse complement strand
TTTCTGTGTCTCGAAGGCGGCAAGAAGTTCTATGCCGTGCGGTTGAACGGCGAAGACATCTTCGTCGGCACCCGCGGCGAGTGTGACCGGTTCCTCGCAATCCACGAGGAGAAGGTCGCCATGGCCCAGCAGGAGGCCCTGCGCGGGCCCCGCAGTCGGGCCATGCCGGTCAAGACGTACCGGACCTCGAAAATCCGCGCCTAACGGCGTCGGGTTCACTCCAGCGCCGATCGGCAGGGGCGTTCGCCCACGATCGGCGTTGTATCCTCCATTCGCTCTCGCAGGCGCGCCCGGAAACGGACGTCCTCGGCCCTGCCCTCCGGTTCGGAGGGCCCGCCCGGACATCCCCCGCGGCGCGTCTCGCGTTGAAGGCCGATGGAGCCAGTCCAGGTGTCAGCGTTCGGATTCAAGTCCCGTCGCGTCGTCGGCCTGCGCGGACTCGCCGTCGTTTCGTCGGCTGTCGTCCTCGGCCTCGTCGTTCGCCCCGCCCACTCGGCTCCTCCCGAGCCACCCTGCCCGCTGCCCGTCGCGCCGGTCGATGCCAAGGCGCCGGGTAGCCCGCCCGTGACCGGGTCTGGATCGCTGACTGGTTTCGAGTTCCGCATCGTCTCGGCGTCGGACGTCATCCTCGTAGGAACGGCCAAGGTCGTCAGTTCGGTGACGATCAAGGGGACCACGGTCGCTCGCGTGGATGTCGAACGGGTCTTGAAGGGTCAGGCCGAGGCGTCGTTCACGCTGTTCGTCGGCGGGCCGCGCAATACCGACGACCCCAAGCGCCCCTCGACGCCGTATGTCGGTACGACGGCGCGGCGCTCGGTGCTCTTCCTGCGCTCGACGCCCAACGGCTCCGGCCTCGCCCTCGACACGCTGTTCTCCGTCGACGACCTCGATGGGCAGGAAAAGCTCGAGGTGCTCGAGAAGGAACTGGCCGTCTTCGCGCTCACCGACGGGGCGGCGCGCAAACGCGACACGCTCGCCTTGCTCATGTCCTTCGTCGCGGGGGACAGGCCGTGGACACGCACCCACGGGATCCGAGAGTTGGAGTCCCTCTCGCGTCGTGCGCCCGATGCCTTCGACGACGTGTCGCTCGATCGACTCGACACCCTGCGACAGGGCATCCGGGATCGAAGCGAGCGCGCGGTCTTGTCGGCAACGCTCGATCGCCTGGATCCCGACCGCGCTCGCCGAACACGAGGTGCCGCGGTGCCGGCGCCGACCGAGCCGACGGCGCCGCTGGCTCCGATCGACGCGCCGATGCTGGCCACCGAAACGAGGGCCTATCTCCGCATGAAGAAGCGTTTCGCGACCGCGACCGACGACGACACGCGCACCGGAGCGTTGTCCGAGATGGCGCGATTGGCGGCGACTTCGGCCGCGCCCGACCTCGTCGCCGCGTTCGCCGACCCGGCCACCGCCGTGCGCGAGCGGGCGGCCGTGCTGCTGGCTGACATCGGAGCCGACGCCGAATGGCCGACGCTGCGCACGGCCTTCGACGCCGAAAAGGAACCCTCCGTCCGCGAGGCGTTGCTTCGCGCGTCGGGTTTCCTCGGGACCGCCGCCGACGTCGATTGGGTGTTGCGCGTGTCGGTCGGCACCGAACTTCGTCGGGCCCGTTGCTTCGCGCTTGCGCGCCTGCGAACTCCGGCGGCGCTGGCCGCCTTGGCACTCGAAGGCGAGACGGCCGGGGCGGCGACTCCGCCCGACACCACGACGGCGAGCCTCGTCGAGTACCTCGCGGGGCCCGCCTTTCCGAAGAGCGATCCGGCGCTGCGTCGCCGAGCACTCGCGACCGAGACGAACCTGCCGCCGACGACCCTTCCGCCGACGACCCTGCCGCCGACGACCCTTCCGCCGACGAAATGACGCGGCGACCTACTCGCCCATGGCCTCGTAGGACGGGGTCGGGAACGCGTCGCCCTCGGCGAAGACGCCGTCAAGCACCGTGAAGAAATCCTCGCGCGAGTCCATCGTCTGGATGTTCGCCCGCAGCCGCCTCGCGCCGGGGAAACCACGGAGGTAGAGGCTCGCGAACTTCCGCATCGAAAGCACGGCGGTGCGCTCTCCGCGGATGGTCGCCGTTTCGGCGAAGTACTCCGCGAGCACGGCACGGCGCGCGGAATTGGTGGGGGGGGGGCCGACCGTCCCGGTGCGCAGCGCCTGCGCCGCCTCGGCGAAGATCCACGGATCCCAGAGCGCCGCTCGGCCGATCATCACGCCGTCGCAGCCGGTCTCTCGCACCATGTCGATGACGTCCTGCGGTCGGACGACGTCCCCGTTGCCGATCACGGGAATCCTGACGGCTTCCTTGACGGCGCGAATGGCCTCGCGACTCGCGCGTCCCGTGTACTGCTGCTCGCGCGTGCGTCCGTGGACCGCAATGGCCGCGGCGCCGGCATCCTCGAGCGCCTTGGCGACGCCGATCGACTGGCTCGCGTCGTCCCAGCCCGCACGCACCTTCACCGTGACCGGCACCGATACGCGACGTTTGATCGCCGCGACCATGGCCGCGGCCTTCGACGGCTCTTTCAAGAGCGCCGACCCCGCGCAGCGATCGACGATCTTGCGCACGGGGCAACCCATGTTGATGTCGATGACGTCGGCGCCACGATCGACGATCCGCCACGCCGCCTCGGCGAGCATTTCGGGATCAGACCCAGCGATCTGGACCGCACCCGGGCGTTCTTCGGCGCACAGCGCCGCCAATTCGAGCGTCCTCGGGTGGTCACGCACGATGCCGTCCGCCATCACCATTTCGGTCGCGGTCATGCCGCAGCCCAGCCGCTTTGCGATGCGGCGAAACGCGATGTTCGTAAAGCCCGCCATGGGTGCCAGGAAGAGCGGCGGATCGACGACGATCGAAGGCCCGAGGCGAACCGGGGGCAGCGATTTGAACGGGGAACCGGTCACGGTGCGCTCGACGCCCGGGGTGCCGGCAGGTGCCATCGGACGGGGATCGAGGGAACCGGTGGACATGTGTTCGATGAACTCGAGCGTGGATGCGGCGTCGATCGGTCGGCAACCGAGCGGATCGGCGGGGTAGACTCTCCCACGGGCTCCGGGCCGACGCATCTCCGTGCCGCGCCACCGCGCGCTTGCCGTCCGCCGGCGAGGACGCGTGCCGCAGTCCTCGTACCGAGACACTCCGACCTATGAAGCACCCGCACGCGCATCGGCGCATCGCGTTCGCCTCCGCGATCTGGCTTCTCGCCGCCGGGTCCGCCCTCCGCGCGGGCGAGGTGCCGTCCGAGCCGACGCCCGAGGACCGGGCCGGCTATTGGCTCGATCGGATCATTCGAGGACCCGAGCCGGCTTCGTTCGAGATTTCGAACATCCACAAGGATCTGCTGCTCGACGCCGAGCGCAACCTCGCGGCGATTCCCGACGCCTCGCTCGCACGACTGGCCGATCCGGAGCTCCTGCTCCGCGTCCAATCGCAGGAAGACGCCAATCCGTGGCACGCCATCCTGTCCGTGCTCGTGCAACTCGGGAAACTGCGCCCGGACGTCGCGCGTGCCTGGGCGGTGCCCGCGTCAAGGCATGAACTGCTGACCCTTCGTCGAGCGGCGATCGAGGTATTCGAGGCTCTTCACAGTCCGCTCGACGGCCCCGTCCTGCTCGAAGCCATCGAACGCGACGCGACCGATCGGTTGATCGGCCCTCGCGCCGCGCTCGTGCTGTTGACGCTCGGGGCGCCGTGGGACGCGGCGGCCGCGCGTGCCGTTTACGCGCGCGCGCCCGCCGACGGCCCGTTGATGACGCGGGG
>JANNRO010000024.1:0-9765 GCA_031401505.1 Planctomycetia bacterium | reverse complement strand
ATCGGCGAGGGCGAGAGACAGATTCTCGAGCCGGAGGAAGGCAGATTCGCGGTCGACGCGCTGGTGCCCGTCGGACGAACGCTCGCGCTGCGCATCACCGAAGATGGCCGTACGCGCATCCAACCCGTGCGCTCGTTGCTCAAGCCCGGCGAGGAGTACGAAGTCCGCGTCGAGTCGCCGGTGTCGGTCGAACTCCGTGCGCGTCTCGTGGGTGCCGACGGCAAGCCCGCCGCGGGCTGGCTCTTCGAATCGGGCTCCTTGGAACGTGAGCCGACGGACACGGAGTCGACGCCCGACGGGCCCGCAGGCTTCGAGGCGGTATTGACCGTGCAGTCCGGCATGAACGTGACGTTGATCGCGTGGCCACAGGACGCGACGAAGTACCAGCCCTCGTACGTCGAAGTCCCACCGAGGAACGACGACGAGAAGACCGTCAATCTCGGCGAGATCCGATTCGCGCCCCGGACGCCGACGTTGCAGTTCATGTGGCCCGACGGTACGCCCATGAGCCGGGTCGGCGCGCGCATCACGCAAGGCACGCGCTCCGAGGAGCGGCAATCCGGCGAAGGGATCTGGAGTTCGAGGATCATCGACCCGTGGGCCTCGCCGGGCTTGCTCGTCGAGGGCGCGCTCGTGCGCGTCCTCGATACCGAGGACGAAGGCCAGCGCGGCGACCGATGGATCGTCAGTGCGCCCCTCGTGCGCCGGCTCGAGGGCCCGAGTCCATGGACGATCCGTCGGCCGGACGGCGCATTGACCGTCGATCTCCGCGGCGGTCCGGACGAGATCCCTCCGCGATGGAAGGTGATCCTCGACGGGTGCGCCTACGACGGCGAGCGCGACTCCAAGCCGTTGCGGATCGTTGGCCTCGAATCCGGGCCGCACGAGGTCGTCATCGAAGCGGCCGGCTACGTCGGGAGGCGACTCCGGTTCACGCTCTCGGTGGGTGAAGATCGCACGTGGCTCGCGATGCTCAAGCCGGCGGCAAAGTCCCGCTGATTGACTCGTCATTGGATGAGCGTGCGGCACGCCGTCCGCCGTCGGCGACGCGGGGAGCATCGACGTCGCGCAGAAAGTCGCGCGAAGGAAGAGTGGCCGAAGACCGCCATTTCCCCTCCATGACCCCGCGTCCAGCCCCTTGGTCCCGGCAACGTAGTTGCCCATCACGTCGGTCGATGGCGGTCGGATCGTGCCCCGATCGTGATGCGGAGGCTATCGTCAGAGGCTCCGATCCAACGTGCGTCCCAGGCACGATGTGGCTCGGGCGCGCCCATTTGCCGACCGCACGCCCACCCGATGATCCTCAACGCCTACGCCGTCCTCGCGATCTTCGTGGGCCTGATCGAACTGGGCCTCGCCGTCGTCGTCGTGCGGCTCTCGATGTCGGCGCTCGCCAGGCGCCGGAGAGCGCTGTCGACGTCGAATTCGCTCGAAACGAGCGAGTCGCGTGCCTCGTTGCTGCTCCTCGTCGCGTTCGCCCTGCTCGGCGCCAGCATCGCCTCATGGCCGCTCCTTTATCTGCTGCTGGCGAGTTACATCCCGTCCTGGTTCGGCGTGATGTGCATCCAGGGGGTCGGCAAGGTCGGAACGGGAAGCGAGGGAGCCTCCGGCTGGCTCCCGACGCTCGTCCGTACGCTCGAGTTCACCAAACCCGCTCTCGTCTTCGCGACCGGCGCGTGGCTCGTGCTCCACGTCGCCAATCGCCGCACGCGCACCGCGCCGCTGGAGGGCCGCGTGCTCGGCGCTCTGCTCGTCGTCGGCGCGCTCGCGGCGATCGACGCGGGCGCACAGTTGGCGTACGTGGGCATTCCGAAGCAGGAGCGGTTCCTCGCGAACGGCTGCTGCACCGTTCCTCAGGAGCTCGCCGATCGCGCAGCGACGTTCGGCATCTCGATCGTCGAAGTGGCGCCCGCGTTGTTCACGAAAACCAGTCTGGTGATCGCCTTTTACGCGCTGACCGGCGCCCTCGTGATCGGCTCCCGATGGGCGGCGGTCGCAAGCACGAGGCCGACCCCGAAATCCGAACGGTGGACGGGTTGGTCGTCCGACGCCTTGACGATCGCCGCGGCCGCGAGCCTGCCCGTCGCCGTGCTGTTCCTCTCCAACGTCGCGGCCCCCGCGTTCCTCGGGCTCCCCGATCATCGCTGCGCGCATTGCCTGCTGACGTCGTCGCCGCTCGCGCTCGTCGCGATCGCGTCGTACCTCGTCGGCGCCTTCGCCACGGGCTGGGCCGGGGTCGCCGGTCGCTTCGCGCGCGACGACGAGACGGCCGCCTCCCTCCCCGCGCAGCGCCGCCGACTGCTCGACGTCGCTTCGTTCGGCTATCTCACGTCCCTCGTCGTCCTGACCGGAAGGTTTCTCGTCGCATGAAGCCCCTCGCAGCCGGAATCTCCCTTGCCGTGGCCGCCATCGTCGGCGCGCTCGTCGTCTGGAAACCGTGGGAATCGAAGACCCTCGTCGTGACGCGGACACCGCACTACGGCTTCGACGACGTCGCGCAGGAGTCGGGTCTCATCTTCCGCATGGGCTTCCTGGCCGGCGAGCAGGGCGAGCACTTCAAGGTCAACCTCTACGACCACGGCTCGGGCGTCGCGGTCGCCGACATCGACAACGACGGCGACGACGACATCTATCTGCTCAACGAACTCGGGGCGAACGGCCTGTTCCGCAACGACGGCCGGGGGCGCTTCACCGACGTCACGAAGGCGGCCGGCGTGGGCATCGACGACAAGATCTGCGTCGGAGCGGCCTTCGCCGACGTGGACGGCGACGGCTTTCCCGATCTCTACGTCACGTCGACGCGCGCCGGCAACGACTACTTCCACAACAAGGGCGACGGCACGTACGAGAACGCCACGTTGAAGGCGGGGCTCCAGTTCGTCGGTCACTCCGAACAGCCGACGTTCTTCGACGCGGACGGCGACGCCGACCTCGACCTCTTCCTGACCAACTCCGCGCGCTGGACGATCGACGAGTACGACGAGAAGGAGAAGTACTTCGTCGGCCGCCGAAGCGTGTTCGACCTGATGGACAGCCCGCTCGAGACGAATCGCTACTACCGCAACCTCGGCAACGGGACGTTTTCCGACGAGACGGCCGACGCGGGCCTCGCGGGCGTCGGCTGGGGCGGCGACACGGCGGTCTTCGACTGCGACGACGACGGCGACCTCGACGTCTTCGTGGCGAACATGTTCGGTCGCAGCATCCTCTTCCAGAACGACGGCAAGGGACACTTCATCGACGTCACGAAGGAAACGTTGGGCCGCACGTCCTGGGGCACGGTCGGCGCCAAGGCCTTCGACTACGACGGCGACGGTCGCCTCGATCTCTTCCTCGTGGACATGCACTCCGATATGTGGATGTCTCCCGACAAGCCGCCGGCCGACATCCCCGAAACGAAGAAGTTCGGCTCGCCCTTCGGCCCCCTGACCGTCGAAGAACTCGAACGCGATCCGGGGGCGCTGAAGTTCCGGGAGCGCCGCCCCTACGATCCGAAGGACGTCGTCTTCGGGAACTCGCTGTTCCGCAATCTGGGCGGGGGTCGCTACGAAGAAGTCTCCGACCGCGCCGGAACCGAGACACTGTGGCCGTGGGGCGTCGCCGCCGGCGACTTCGACGGCGACGGCTTCATGGATGCGTACCTCCCCTCGGGAATGGGGTACCCCTACCAGTACTGGCGTTCTCCGCTCCTGATGAACAACCGCGACGGCACGTTCACCGACCGCGCGACGGCGGCGGGCGTGGCGGTTCCCCGCGGCGGCGCGCACCTGGAGACGCCGATCGGCGGCAAGCCGGCGGCCAAGAGCGCGCGCGCGGCCGCGGTCGGCGACTTCGACGGCGACGGACGGCTCGACATCGTCGTCAACAACTTCAACGACCTCGCGACCCTCTACATGAACCGCTTCGCGGCGCACAACTGGTGCGCGCTCAGGCTCTCGGGCACCAAGAGCAACCGCGACGCCATCGGCGCCCTCGTCAAGTTGACCGTCGGAGGTCGCACGCTGGTTCGCCAGGTCGAGGCCGCGGGCGGCTACCTCGCCCAGTCGTCCCGAACGCTGCACTTCGGGTTGGGGAAGGCCGACAAGATCGACCGCGCCGAGATTCGCTGGCCGAGCGGCATCGTGCAGACGATCGACAACCTGCACATCAACCGTCGCACCGAGATCCAGGAGCCGCCCCGATGAGGGCCGGCGGAGAGACGATGCTCCTCGTCGTCGTCTCGGCGCTGGCGCTCGGCGCCGTGGCCGTCACGACGCTCGGATCTCGTCGATCCGAACGCTCGGCGACGGCGAGTCGCGAATTCCAGCGACTCGTCGGAGGTCTGGGGCTCGGCCCCGTACTCGATCTCTCGCGGTGCACGCCCGCGTTCGACCCCCGCGTCGGCGCGACGTGTCCGGAGCGCGTCGGCCCGATCCCCGCGGGCGACGCGTTCTCCTCGAATCACGCCGGGGCGACGCTTCCGCCGTAAGGGAGCGGACCGGCGTCGGACGCAGGTCCCGTCGCCTTTTCGATGAACGCCACGATCGGGCGACGGGGCCCGCGTCCGACTACGATCCGCTCATGCGCACGCTGCTCGGAATCGCGAGAACCGGCGTCAGCGCGGCCCTCGCACATCCGTTGCGCAGCGCCGTGACGGTCGGTTGCCTCGTCGCGATCCTCCTGCCGTTCGTCGCGGGGCTGGGTGTGTCGCGCGGACTGAGGGATCAGGCCGACGATTCGGTCGCGTTCGGCGCCGATCTCTACGTCTCGGGCAAGCGGCTCGGGCGCGATGCCGCCGTGCCAACGTCGCTGGTCGAGGAACTTCGTGCGCTCCCCGGCATCACCGAGGTGGTCCCGCGGATCGTGGGCGAGATTCGGCTCGGGTCGCCGGCAGTCAGCGCCGTACTCGTCGGACTGCCCGCCGATCGCCTGCCACCGACCACGACGATCGTCGACGGCCGCCTCTACGCGCAGGCGTCGCAAGGCGAGTGGGTCATCGGCTCGCAACTGGCACGCCGCCTCTCGCTGTCGGTCGGCTCGAAGATCCCCCCTTTCTATCGCAACGACGCGGGCGAGCGCGTCTCGACGGTCGTCGGCGTGTTCCACTCCGACGTGCCGATCTGGGAGGCCAACGTCGTTTTCACGTCGCTCGAGACGGCGTCGACGGTCTTCGCCCAGCAGGGCGTCGCGTCGAGCCTCCTCGTCTGGTGCCGGCCCGAGGCATGTGACGCCTTGCGTACCGCGATCATGCGCCTGCCCTCGCTTGGACCGCCCGACGCCGCGGGTCCGCTTCTGCCTCGCGTGACGTCCCGGGACGATCTCGAAGCCGTCGTCTCGCGGGGACTGCTTCACCGCGAGGGCATCTTCGACCTCCATTTCCTGCTCGCGTTCGCCCTCGGCGTGCCGTTGGTTCTCCTGACGACGGGCGTGGGCCTCGCCGAGCGTCGGCGCGAGACCGGACTCCTGAAGGCGACGGGGTGGCAGACCGACGAGGTGATCGTCCGGTCACTCGCCGAGAGCCTGCTCTTGAGCGTGGCCGGCGCCTCGCTCGCGATCGTCCTCGCCTATGTGTGGTTGGGACTCTTCGGAGGCGTCGGCGTCGCGGGCGTGTTCGTCTCGGGGGTCGACGCGATGCCGGGCGTCGACGTGCCGTTTCGCCTGACGCCTGTTCCCGCGCTCCTCTGTCTCGTGTTGTCGTTCCTGGTGGTCGTGACGGGCACGGCGCTGTCGTCGTGGCGCGCCGCTTCGGCGTCCCCGGTCGAGGCCATGCGATGAGCACCGCCACGAGCGACGAAGCGGCGGCAATGCTCGAGGCCAAGGGCGTGTCGAAGCGCCATGCGGGCCGAGGCCCGACCGAGAGCGTCGCACTCGCCGACGTTTCGCTCGTGGTCGCGCGAGGGGCCTTCGTCGCGGTGACGGGGCCGTCGGGGTGCGGGAAGACGACGCTGCTCGCGCTGCTCGGCGCGCTCGACCGCCCGACGTCGGGACAAATCCGCTTCGAGGGCGAGCTCTTGGACGACGCGTCCGAGGCCCATCGATCGCGCGTGCGTCGCCGCATCGGATTCGTGTTCCAGAACTCGCCGATGATGCGCGCGTTGCCGGTCTGGGAGAACGTGGCCTACCCGTTGATCCCGACCGGCGTCGACGCACGCGCCCGTCGCGAGCGTGCGCACGCGTGCCTCGCGCGCGTGGGCATCGCCTCGTTGATCGATCGCCGCCCCGAAGAATTGAGCGGCGGCGAACTGCAGCGCGTGGGGATCGCGCGCGCGCTCGTCGCACGGCCGTCGGCCGTCCTCGCCGACGAGCCGACGTCGAACCTCGATCGCGCGTCGGCCGAGGCGGTCGCCTCGATCCTCGCGGCGATCCATCGCGAGGGGACGACGGTCCTCGTGGCGACCCACGACGTCCGCCTGATCGCACTCGCGACGACGGTCGTCGAACTCGAGGCGGGGCGACGTCGGGACGCGTAGTCGAAGGGATTGGACGACGGGACCCACGTCCGACTCCAGCGTCCGCTCTCAATCTGACGATACGGACTCAGGCGACGGCCCCTTCGATCGTGCCAACCCTCCCGGGGCGTCGTCCTTCGCGCCCGGCTTCCGTCAAAAGGAGCCGGGCGCACTCCGTTTGAGGGGGTCGACTACCGGGTCGCGCGGAGTCGGATCGTCGAGCCGCCGTGATCCAGCGCCGACCGGAATACGCAGGGGCGTCGACCGTTCGTCGTGCATCGTCCGGGTGGGAATCCCATGCGCCGTCGTGCCCTCACCGGATTCGCCGTCGCCCTGCTGACGGTCGGCGGCGGGTGCACGTCGCGGCGCCCGACCAACGCGACGCTCGTGCCGCCGCGCGTCGCGACGGAGCCCTCGCGGAACTCGACGGCCGAGATCGAAGCGGCGCTCTCGCGCTCGAAGGAGGGCACGCCCTATCTGACGATGTTGAGCGACGAAGAGACGCGCAAGGCCATGCCGTCGATCTTCAAGCGAGGGGGCGCACCCTATCTGATCCGCGTCGGGGGCCTCCAGCCCAGGACGATGGAAGCCGTGATGGCGATGGCGAGACAGATGCGCACGGAGGGGGGGCTCGGCGACGAACTGCTGAACGACGTGTTCTGGGTGGTCTCGCGCGTCAACGAGTGCCTCTATTGAATGGGCCACGTCCAATACATGGCCGCGGTCGCGGACCTGCCCCCGTCCTACGTGTTCGAACTCGAAGCCCTGGAAAAGAAGGACCCGCGCCGCCGCGTGGCCTTTCCATTCGCGCGCAAACTGACGCGCGAGCCCGAGAGCGTCTCACAAGCCGACATCGACTCGCTTCGTACGGCGTTCACCGACAAGGAGATCGTCCAGTTGGTGTTCGCGATCTGCCACTTCAACACGATGAACCGACTCGCCGACGCGTTCGGGGTCCCGCTCGAGAAGACGAACGTCTTCAAGCGCCCCCCGGCGCCCAGGACCCCGGAGTCTCCCGTCGCGACGCCGGCCGCGGGTGAGTTGCGCAGGCCGGAGTCGACGACGCTGAATCCCGGCGTCGGTCAGGCGACTCCGAAGTAGCGGCGGATCTCGCGGCATGATGGGCCGGCCGCCATGGCCGACTCCCCCGAAGTACCGCCGCCGCCTGCCGACCCCGTGGGTCCCCATCGTCGGCGGATTCGCTATCGGGGCACGCATCCGCGGCAGTTCGGCGAGCGGTACAAGGAGCGCGATCCCGCGAAGTATCCGGAGTTGATCGCCCCACGTGCGCGAGAGCGGGCGCACGCCGGCCGGACAGCACGTCCCGATCCTCGTCGAGGAGGCGATCGCGGCGCTCGAGGTGCGCCCCGGTGCGCGGGGGGTCGACGCGACGCTCGGCTATGGCGGCCACGCCGAGCGGTTCCTCGCGCGACTGGCCCCCGGTGGTCGGTTGCTGGCGCTCGATGCGGATCCCGTGGAATTGCCGAAGACCGAGGCTCGCCTTCGTGCGCTGGGCCACGACGCACAGGCATTGACCGTGCGGCGCACCAACTTCGCGGGCCTCAGAAAGGCGCTCGAAGAGGTCGGCTGGCCGGATGGCGCCGACTTCGTCTTCGCCGACCTCGGGGTTTCGTCCATGCAGATCGACGACCCGGCGCGGGGCTTCACCTTCAAGGCCGATGGGCCGCTCGACATGCGCATGAACCCGCGACGCGGCGTCCCGGCAGCGCAGTGGCTCGAGCGCGCGACCGTCGAGACGTTGACCCGCGTACTGTTCGACCACTCCGACGAGCCCAATGCGAAGGTGATCGCCGAGGCTCTCTACCTTCAAAGGGGCACGCTCCGGACGACGCTCGGGCTCGCCGACGCGGTGCGGGCGTCGCTCCCTCCGCGCACGACCGACGACGTCGAGACGACCGTCCGACGCGTGTTCCAAGCCTTGCGCATCGAAGTGAACGACGAGTTCGGCGCGCTCGACGCCCTGCTGCGCGATCTGCCCTCCTGTCTGCGGCCGGGGGGGCGGGCGGCGCTGCTGTCGTTCCACTCGGGTGAGGACCGCCGCGTCAAGAAGGCCTTCCAGTCGGGGGTGAAGGACGGGACGTACGCCCGGACTTCCGACGACGTGACCCGACCGTCGCCCGCCGAGCAGCGCGAGAATCCGCGTTCCTCGCCCGCCAAGTTGCGTTGGACGCAGCGCTCGTAGGATGTCGCGGGCCATGAAGCACCGGACGATTCTCGCGATCCTCGCACTCCTCGCCTCCGGTGTGGCGGTGCACGCGGATCCACCGCCGACGTGCGAGTGCGCCGGGTACTTCTTCGACGAGTACGTCCCCGTCGTTCCGATCGGACCCTCCCGGACGATGCACACGACGCTCGCGATGCCGCCGGTGCCGTGGCTGTTGACCGACGGCGAGGCCGGCACGCCGTCTCGCGGCCGCATCGCCTTCCATGTCGCGCGCTTGAGCGACGAGCGCGTCTACACCGACAACCGTGCGAACACGTTCGCCTTCGACGGCGAGGAGCAACTTGCAACGCTCGAGGTCGTCAGCCCGCGGCTCTGCGTCCGCGCGTTCGATCGCTCGATCGGATTCCACGTCGCGGGCTCGTTGACCGCGCACACGCTCGGCTTTGCGTGGTTCGCCGACCTGCGCAACGTCATCGAGAATTCGATCGGCAACGCCGACGCGGGCATCCAGGCCGCCCACGACGACCTGGGGCGCGAACTCACGATCACCGACGGTGCCCTGACGACGACCGATCTGCTCGATTCGACGCCACTGTGGAAGGCTCGCCTCGCGTTGAAGTTCCCGCTCCGCGACATCGGCGTGGCCGGACGGCGCCTCTCGACTGCGTGGAGCATCGGGTTGACCGCCCCCGCGTTCGGCGGCCACGCGGGCTCGGGCAACGAAGCGGTGCAAGTGGACACCACGCTGGCCTGGGCGCTCCCCCTCTCCGAGCGCTGGCGGTTGACCGGGGCGTTGAACGTCGCGCTCCCCGGGAGGAGTTCCACCCTCGAGCGCTTCGGCATCGATCACCAGACGCTCGTCGCGGGCGGCGTCGTCTCGGTCGAGTGGTGGGCGACGCGATCGTTCGCGGTCGCGCTCGGCGCAACGGTCAACGGACCCTACACGCGCGACACCGACGCCCCGACCGACCTGGCCTCGTTCTATCTGAATCTGGGCCTCTTGTGGCGCCCGTCCGACCGAGCAGAAGTTCATCTCCTGTTCGCCGAGAACCCGGGCCACAAGATCGTGACGAACGGGCTCCCCGACTCCGACTACACGTTCTTCACCCAGCGCGACGCCGACTTCAGCCTGACGTTCGGCGGCAGTTTCGA
>JANNRO010000023.1:0-1806 GCA_031401505.1 Planctomycetia bacterium | reverse complement strand
GTCTTCGCGAGCGACACGACGCGTGCCTCCCTCGCTGTCACGATCACCGCAATCGCGCCCCCGTGGATTTCGCGCGGCAGGCCGAAGAGGACGAGCGCCTCTCCGGCCCGAAGTCGACCGCGGATCGCCTCCGCGGAGTCCGCCTTGGGATATGCGACGCCAGCGGCCGCGCTTGCCTCGCGTTGGATTCGGGAGATGACGTCGAGCAGAACTCGTTGTGCGTCGTCGACTGCCGCGCGCGCGAGCTCTTCCGCCTGATCGTCTCCGCGCTGCGTCGCGCGCCGCAGAGTCTCGGCAGCGGACGCTTGACGAGCGCGCGCGGCGCTCTCCGAGGCGGCGAGCTCGGGCGGCAGCGAGACGACCGAGTCTCGCGAACTCAACGACTCGAGCAGCGCGCCGGCCCTACCGCTCTCCAAAAAGAACAGCGTCTCGGCCGCGTCGCCGAGGTTCGATGCCGCGGCCGCGCCGACGTCGAACACGCCCGAGTAGTACTCTCGCGCCGAGGGCCCCTGTTCCTCGGCAACGCCGCGGACGACCGCCGGCAGGGCCTCGACCGCCTGCCGCGCCCAAGAAACGGCCTCTCGAGGACGACCGGCCGTGCGATGAGTCAACGCCATCCCGTAGAGACAGGAGACGACGGCGGGGAGGGAGCCGATCGATCTCGCGGCATCGAGCGCGCGAACGCCGACTTCCAGCGCCTGCTCGTGCTTCCCGAGTCCTTGGTACGCGGCTGCGAGATTGATGAGGTCGCCGGCCACGCCCATGCGGTCGCCGAGCTCCTCATGCGCCTTCAACGCCCGTTCGCTGAAGGCCAACGACTGTACGAAGTCGCCGCGACGCGCGTGTAGGCGGCTGATGTTCAAGAGTGCCCTCGCCGTACCGACGCGGTCGCGCAGATCCTCGTTGAGTTTCAATGCACGCTCGTACAGGTCGAGCGCCGCCGGAAATTCCTCGAGCGCATCGCGGACGATGCCCATGTTCATGAGACTCGCCGCGACGCCTCGTCGGTGGTGAAGGCGCTCGTAGATCGCGAGGGCGCGCCCAAGGAAGTCGAGCGCCCGGGCGTGGTCTCCGAGACTCTCGTAGACGTTGCCGAGGCCCCCGAGGTCCGTGGCGATTCCCACGGGATCGCCGAGCTTCTCGTGCGCCGCGAGCGCCTTCTGCTTCAAGTCCAGCGCTTTCGCGAAATGCCCGAGGCGCTTGTGCACGAGTGCGAGCGTCGTGAGGTCAGCCGCCACGCCGGAGGCGTCGCCCAGCTCCACATCGAGACGCAGCGCACGCTCCGCGTACTCCAGCGCCTTCGCGTAGTCCCCGACGAGCTCGTAGAGCCCGGCGAGATTCGCCAAATCGATCGCGATGCTCGCGCGATCGCCCCTTCGTTCGTCGAGCTTCAGCACCCGCAGCTGGTAGTCCAACGCCTTCGTGCTCTCGCCGACGTGCTTGTAGAGAAGGCCGAGACTGGTGAGCGCCTGGGAGATGCCTGCGTCGCTCCCGCGAAGTTCCTCGGTGCGGAGATGGGCCTCCCAGTCGGGAAGTGCCGCCGGGAATTCGCCGCGGAGGTAGAACGATTTCCCCGCCTCGTGAAACGCATTCGCGGAGCGGGCAAGCCAACCGAGACGCTCCGCGGAACGCGCCGCACGGCGGAATGCCTCCGCGCTCTCGCTCGTGCGCGTGAGACCGCGCAGTGCGAACCCACGGCCTTGGTCGAGGAGGACGGCAACGACGTCGACTCCCGCCGGTTTGGCCTCGTCCGTCGAGGCGAGCGCCTCGGTCCACCGTTCCTCCGAAAGCTCCGCGTTCGTGGCG
>JANNRO010000022.1:0-5480 GCA_031401505.1 Planctomycetia bacterium | reverse complement strand
GCCCGCGCTCTCGAAGAGCGCGGACTGCGTCATGTCCGGTATCGCCGAAGCAAGCCCCAGGCTCTGATGGCGTCGTCCCGGTGGGTGAGGGCGGGCGCCTTGGCGGCCCGCCCCCGCCCGCGGGCCCGTCCGGCGAGAGGGCTCGGCGGGTATGCTCTGTTGCGTGAGCATCCGACCCACGATCCCGGCCGTATTGCTGTTGTCCGGGCTCGCGCTCGGTACTTGGTCCGTTCGCGCCGCGGGACCCGTGTCCGCCGATTTCGCCAAGGACGAAAAGAAGTTCCCGAACGCCGGGTACCCGCTCGAGTTCCGCAACCGGGTCGCCGAGTCGATCGTGCGCTCGTCGAACTGGCTTTTGAAGCGCCAGAAGGACGACGGCTCCTTCATGGCGCGCGCGGGCGCCGGGGGCTATCCGCTCGGGCCGACCGCGCTCGCGACGCTCGCGCTCTTGAAGGCGGGCATCCCGGCGGGGCACCCCCGACTCGAGAAGGCCTTCGGGTACATGCGCCAGCAGAAGCTCGAGCGCACCTACGAGGTGGCGGTCCTCCTGATGTGCCTCGACGCGAAGTACGACGGGGCGCACGACGGCTTCGCGGTGGAATTGGTCGACCGCTACGGGCAGCGCGTCGTGTCCGACCCGTGCGCCGCGCAGATCTCGAAAGAGGATCTCGCGTGGATGAAGCAGGGCGTCGACTTCCTCGTGAAGAACCAGACGTCGGGCTACTGGCGCTACCCCTCGGGCGGCTTCGATCTCTCCAATACGCAGTACGCGCTGCTCGGCCTGAAGGCGGCCGATCGTTGCGGACTCACCGTACCGACGGCGGTGTGGAAATCGGCGCTCGACTTCCTGCTGGGCTTCCAGGCTGCCGACGGGATTCCCGTCGACGTGCGGGCCAACGAGGTGCGCGGCGAGTACCGGATCGAATGGACCGAGAAGGCGAAGGCGCGGGGGTTCTGCTACACGAACGGCATGAAGGGCGAGATGGCTACGGGGAGCATGACGACGGCGGGCGCCGCAGGCCTGATGATCTGCCAGTCGATGCTCTGGAAGTCGCGCAAGTTCACGGCCGACGACCGCGACCGCACGCGTACGGCGGTGCGCGACGCTGTCGCGTGGATGCAGACGAACTTCGACGTCACGACGAACCCGAGGGGGCAGGACGCCTGGCACTACTATTATCTCTACGGTCTCGAGCGCATGGGGATCGTCGGACACCTGCGTTTTCTCGGCAAGATCGATTGGTACCTGGAGGGCGCGGAGTTCCTGCTGCGCGAGCAGGACGACACGGGGTCCTGGCACTCCGGGGACATCGTCCAGACCTGTTTTGCCCTGCTCTTCCTGAAGCGGTCGAGTTTCAAGACGTCGAATCCGGTGATCACGCCGAGCGACCCCGACCCCGTCAAGGCACCCGATCAACGGGATTCGCCGCCGCCCGCGATGGGCGAGTCCCCGGCGGCGATGGACGGCACCTCGAAGTGACGCGTACGTCGGCGCGCGGCGCCGCCTACGGCGTGTAGAGATACGCCCCGTCGAACTCGGGGTCGCCGTAGATCGAGTTGACCCCGCCCGCGAAGAGGACGCGACCATCGGGGAGGACCGTCGCCGTGTGCATCGCCATCCCCGTCGGAAAGCGCACGGCCGTCGCGTACGTCGTGCTGCCCGAGAGGCCGCCTTCCACGATCAGATCGCACGACGGCTGGACGTAGTTGCCGTCGATGTAGTCGATGCCACCGGCGACCAGCATCTGCCCCGGTGCGATCCGGCTCACGGTCGCGTAGGCGCGGGGCATCGAGGTGGGGCTGCCGGAATTGGAAAGCGTCGTGGTCGCGGGCACGAAATTGAGCACCTGCCCCTGCGCTTCGCCTCCGACGACCGCCACCTGCCCGTCGAGGTAGGTCGCGACCGCGGCACCGAACCGGCCCGTGTCGGATGCGGCCGGGGTGATCGCCGAGAACGTGCCGTCGATGGCGAGGTAGATCTCCGGGCGCAGATCGCTGTCGGAGCCGCCGACGACCAGAAATCGCCCGTCGCCCAGATTCACGACGGCATGCGTCGCGTGCGTATGCAGCAGGTCGTGCGGCGCCGCCGAAAACGTTCCCATCGTGGGATTGAAGATCTCGACGGTCGAGAGATCGAGGATGTTCGAGCCGATCAACCGGCTGCCGCCGGTCACGAGGACGCGGCCGTCGGCCAGGAGCGTGGCGGCGTGGTCACCACGCTGCGAGGTCATCGACCCGACCGACGTGAAGGTGTCGCTCGAGGGGTTGTAGACCTCGGCCGTCGCCGACGAGACGAGCGTGCCCTGTGCCGCCTCGTAGTAGCCCCCGCAGAGGAGGACCCGACCGTCCTGGAGCCTGACGGCGGCGTGGCCGGCGCGCGGTGAAACCATCCGATTCGTCGTGAGCGTGAACGTCTCCCCCGCGGTCGAAAATGTCTCGCCCTTGTCGGTGACGGTCGTCGCGGCGACGTACCCGCCGCAGAACAGCACCCGGCCGTCGTTCAAGAGCGTGGCCGTATGGCTGCGGCGCCCCTGCCTCATGCGCTGGATGGTGCCCTGGAGTTTGCTGGCGGGGGGAAGGATGACGCCGCCACCGCCTCCCGTCGCCCGCGTGCGGAACACGAACTGCAGCGATCCCCCGATCGGATGCCCGGTCGCCGACCGGAGTGCCGCGGCGACGAGGATCGCATACTGCTTCGAACCCGAGAGCGGGTCGATCGGCGCGAGTCGGAGCACGGTGTCGCCGGAACCCGGGACGATCTGAACGAGGCCGAGCGGCGAGCCCTCTCCCAATACGCCGACGCGGACCGAATCGGGTCGGATGGTCATCGGGTCGACGGCCTCCGAGAGCGTCAGCACGATGTCTACGCCGGGATCGACGTCGTTCGCGCCGTCGGCGGGCTGGCAGTTCGCGACGTAGAACACGGGAGCGGTCGGTGCCGCGCCGCCGCCTCCCCCGCCGCCACATCGGGCGAGCAGGGTCGCGATCGCGAGGAGTCCGACCGTCCGAATCGTCGAGGTGCGCATAGGGATCACACGACCGAAAGCCCGAAGGATCATAGCCGCGAACGCCCGGGGAGGGGACGGTTGGAGTTCCGGCGTCGGACGACGGTCCCGTGCCCGATTCAGCGTGCGTCCAGCCGGCGGGCCCAGTACGCGATCCGTGCCCTGACGTTCGAGGGCGACGTGCCCCCGATCGACGATCGGGCCGCCACCGCCGCTTCGGCCGTCAAAGCCTCGTAAATGCCGGGATCGAAGCGAGAGTGGGCCGCCTGGAACGCCTCGATCGGGAGCATTTCGAGGGCGGCGCCCCGTTCCTCGGCCTCGCGAACGAGGGCTCCGACCGCCCGGTGGGCCTCGCGGAAGGGCACGCCGCGCTTGGCGAGCCAGTCGGCCGCCTCCGTCGCGAGCAGGTACCCCGACGGATCGTCGACCGCCGCCCGCATCCGCTCGACGTCGGGATGGAGGTCGCCGAGCATCGCGATCCCGACCGCGAGCATCTCGGCGAGGCAGTCTTCCGCGTCGAAGAGCGCCACCTTGTCTTCCTGCAGGTCCTTCGAGTATCCGAGAGGCAGCCCCTTCTGGAGACCGAGCAAGGTCGTCAGGTCGCCGGTCACGCGGGCGCACTTGGCGCGCAACAATTCGGCGCCGTCGGGGTTGCGCTTCTGCGGCATGATCGACGAGCCGGTCGAGACCGCGTCACCCAGTCTCGCGAAGCCGAACTCGCGCGACGTCCACAGCACGATGTCTTCGCCGAGTCGCGAGAGCGTGACGGCGCACTGGGCCGCGGCACACACCCATTGGGTCAGTTGGTCGCGACTGCTGACCGCGTCGAGACTGTTGGCGGAGGGGACCCCCCGCGGGCCTCCGAGCGCCTTCGCCGTGCGGCGGCGGTCGATCGGGTACGAGACGCCCGTCGCGGCGCCCGCGCCGAGCGGCCAGGGAAACTCCTCGGACGAGGCCGCGCGAAGGCGGTCGGCGTCGCGTTCGAGCATCTCGACGTACGCGAGCAGATGGTGGCCGAAGAGGACGGGCTGTCCCCGTTGGAGATGCGTGTACGCCGGCAGGATGGCGCCGCCGAACTCGGCGGCCAGTTCGACCAATGCGCGCTGGAGGCCGCGGACGAGGGGGCCGAAGGTCTCGAAGAGTCGTCCGACGTGGAGTCGGAGATCGGTCGCCACCTGGTCGTTGCGGCTGCGCGCCGTGTGGAGACGTCCGCCGTCGGGACCGATCAATTCGGTCAGCCGGCGCTCGACGGCCATGTGGATGTCCTCGTCGGTCGGTTTGGGCACGAACGTGCCCGCTTCGAACTCGCGATGGATCGCCTTCAATCCCGCGACGATGCGACGGACCGCCGCCTTCTCGAGAACGCCCACCGCGCCGAGCATCTCCGCGTGCGCGACGCTGCCGTCGATGTCCTCGCACCAGAGTCGCGCGTCCACGTCGAACGAGCGGTTGATCGCGTCGAGCGCCGGATGGATCTCGCCTTCGAAGCGGCCGCGCAGCAACCCCTTCCCGTGACCCTTCCCCGTCCGACCCGATTTCGACGTCTTCTTCACGAGATCTCCTTGACCGGCGCCCCGAGATAGCGCTGGACGATCCGACCGTAGGCCCGCACCGCGCCCTCGAGCTGTTCGACGGCGACCCATTCGTCGGGCGCGTGGCTCGCGGCCGACGTGCCCGGGCCCATCACGACGCCCGGCATCTTGCGCAGATGGAACAGATCGCTGACGCCGCCGAAGCCCCGCACGCGGCGGTTCGGGCTCGCTGCCGCGGCCACACGCACGATCTCGGCGTCGGACGGCGTCACCACGGGCTGGAAGCGCCGGCTCTTGACCTCGACCCGTCCCTCGACGGCCGCGCAGAGCAGCGTCTCCATCCGCTCGTTGTCGTAGGCGGGCGTCGATCGGCCGTCGAGCGTCAGGGTGCAGCTGCCCGGGAGCACGTTGGGCTTGGTCCCGCCGGCGATGACGGTCGTGACCAGCGTCGCGCGCCCGAGCATCGGGTGCTCGTCGGGCATCGCGATGCGGCCGATCGCCTGGACGTCGCGGGCCGCGGCCTCGATCGCGTTGACGCCTTCCCACGGGCGCGAGGCGTGACAACTCCGGCCCGTCTCGTGGACGAACGCGCGCAGGAGTCCGCGCTGGGCGGGGCACACGTCGAGTTCGGTCGGCTCGCCGACGACGGAGGCGGAAAACGCGGGCAACGTCGGGGCGACGATCTCGGCGCCGCGCCCGCCGGTCTCCTCGTCGCAGACCAGCGCGGCCATCAACCGACCGTCGAGCTTCGAGCGGTCGACGCCGGCCAGCATGCACATCATCGCGGCGATCGACGATTTGGCGTCGTTGCTCCCCCGGCCGAAGACGCGGCCGTTCTCGACGGCGCCCTCGAGCGGATCCCGCCGACACCCCGGTCCCCCCGGAACGGGGGCGTAGTGGGGGCAGAAGAGCAACCCGCGGGCGGACGCGGCACCCCGCGCCC
>JANNRO010000021.1:0-4522 GCA_031401505.1 Planctomycetia bacterium | reverse complement strand
CACCCATCCGAGGGTCGCTGGGTACCGGACGGGCTCCCAGTGCCCTGCGTCGACCGACGTGCCGCGGACCGCGACGGGCGAACGGCGACGAGATACTCGCCGAGGTCCACCGATGCGAGGCGCACGGGATCGGAAAGCGTGACCTGAAGTTCAAGCGTACACTCGATCGGAGCCCATGAAGCACCCCGCGCACGCCCGCGAATTCGTCATTTGTGTCAGCGATGACGGATTCGAAGCGTCGCTGGACGTCCGTCGCGTCTACGAGCGCATCGAAGACCGTGCCGCTGGAGCGCGCGGGTTGGTCCGCGTCGTCGACGAATCGGGCGAGGACTATCTCTTTCCCGCTGCCCTGTTCGTGCCGATCGATGTTCCGAAGGCCGCCAATCGCGCGTTCCAGGCGTCGGGCTGAGCCGGACGGACCATGCGCCGAATGGGGTCGTGCGCCCGGGTCGTGCCCACCCGGTCCCGCGGTCGAAACCATCACGAGATCGCTTCCGGGATCCCCGTTCGTCGGGGACGCTCTCACTCATGCCGAAGTCTCCGCCCCGTCACGTCGTGATCCTGGCCGGAGGGAGCGGCACGCGCTTCTGGCCCGTCGGGCGCACGTCGCGCCCGAAGCAGATGCTCGCGCTCGACGGCGACGATCCGCGGCCGTTGCTGCGCGCGACCTACGAACGGGTGAAGCCGCTCTGCGATCGAAAGGGCCCCTTCGTGGTGGCGGCGAAGCGGCTCGGCGCCGAGATCCGAAAGCTGATTCCCGAGATGCCGGCGGATCGGCTGCTGCTCGAGCCCGTGCCCCGCAACACCGGCCCGGCCGTCGCGCTCGCGGCCCACGCCGTCGCGTGCCTGGGCGGCGATGCACCTCTGGCCGTCGTCCCCTCCGACCATCACGCCTCCCCCGACGCGACGTATCGTGACGTGCTGGCCGCGATGATCGATCGGGCGGGCGAATCCCATCGACTCCAGACGCTCGGGCTCGTCCCGACGTTTCCCGCGACGGGCTACGGCTACCTCGAACTCGGAGCGCGGCGCGCGAAGTCGCCGTCGGGTGCCATCCACGCGGTGCGCCGGTACGTCGAGAAGCCGGCGCTCGCCGTCGCGAAGCGCTACGTCAAGGGTCGCCGACATCTGTGGAATCTCGGGACGTTCGCGTTCCGACCGAGCGTGTTCCTCGACGCCTTCCGACGTCACATGCCGGAGGCGGCGTCGGCGCTGGCGCCCCTGTTCGCGACGAAGGCGTTTCGCGCGAAGCTCGGGCCCGCGTTCGACGCTTGCCCGTCGCAATCCGTCGACTACGGCGTGATGGAGAAGGCCCGGGACATCGAGGTGCTGGTCGCCGACTTCGATTGGGACGACCTGGGTTCGTGGGACGCCGTCGCGCGCCACGCCCGGTCCGATCCGCGGGGCAATTCGCTGCGCGGTACCGACGTCGCGCTCGATGCAACCAACTGCCTCGTCCGGACCGACGACGGGACCGCCGTCGCGTTGATCGGCGTCGACGACCTGCTCGTCGTGCGGACGAAGGACGCGTTGCTCATCGCCCGAAAGGGCCGAGGGGAAGACGTCCGACGGATCTACGACGCGCTGAAACTCGCAGGCCGTCTGGATCTGCTCACGTGATCGGACGGCTCGGCGCGATCGACTACGGGAGAAAGCGCATCGGGCTCGCGGTTTCGGACGCGCTCGGGATCACGGTCACGGGGCTTGCGACCGTCGTGCGGACCTCCGGCGAGGACGAAGCCGTGGCGGCGGTCGTGAAGGCGCTCGAAGATCGCGACGTGACGCGCCTCGTCGTGGGCCTTCCCCTTCACGCCGACGGGCGCGAATCGGAGATGTCAGCCGAGGCGAGGGCGTTCGGGACGCGGGTCGCCGGGGCCATGCGCAAGGACGTCGTCTGGTTCGACGAGACGCTGACGTCGTGGGACGCCGAGGAGACGCTCAAGGCCCAGGGCAAGAACCTGAAGGACGCCCGCCTCCGGGGCGACATCGACCGGGCGGCGGCGGTCTCGATCCTGCGCAGTTACTTGCAGGCGCTCGAAGCCGCCGCGAGGCCCCCCCTCCCCGACCTCGACCCGGAATCAGACGCCGACCCCTTGGCGTAGTCCCCCCCCGGGGGACCCGGGTTTCGTGACGGGGGTACCGAGGGGACGGGCTACCCTGCCCGGCTTAGAACGTACAAACCAGACCGAGACGACCGCGCATCCGGTTGGGCGTAACACCCGACTCGAGCGCTGGTGACGGAGACGGGCCCATGGCCGCAGAGACCGACGCGAAGAAGTTGAGAGCCGAGACGATCCGCAAGGCCGCGAAGCACCAGACGGACACGGGTTCGCCTGAGGTGCAGATCGCGATCCTGACCGAGCGGATTCGCCACCTGACCGGGCATCTGAAGACGGCGCCGAAAGATTTTTCGACGCGCCGCGGACTGCTCAAGATGGTCGGACGACGGTCCTCGCTCCTTCGCTACCTCGCGCGCACCGACGCCTCCGCCTATCAGGCCCTCATCGGGCGTCTCGGCATTCGACGATAGGAGGCTTCTTTGGCAGTTCACGAGGTGAAACTCGATATCGGGGGCAAGACGCTCACGATCGAGACGGGGCGCTTCGCGCGCCTGGCGGCCGGTTCCGCGATGGTGCGGTACGGTGACACGATGGTGCTCTCGGGTGCGTCGAACGGCACGCCCCGCGAAGGCACCGACTTCTTCCCGCTGACGATCGACTACCGCGAGAAGACGTACGCAGCCGGCAAGATCCCGGGCGGCTTCCTGAAGCGCGAGAGCGCTCCGAGCCCCAAGGAGATCCTGACCTGCCGCATGACCGACCGGCCGATCCGCCCGCTGTGGCCCGAGGGCTACATCGAGGAGGTTCAGGTCCAGACGTTCGTGATCTCCTACGACCAGGAGAACGACCCGGACGTTCTTTCCATCATCTCGGCGGGCGCCGCCCTCGCGTTGACGAAGCTCCCGTTCCTGGGCCCCGTGGGTGCGGTCCGGATCGGCATGAAGGGCGACCAGTTCGTCGCCTTCCCCGACCAGAAGACGATGGCGGAGAGCCCGCTCGATCTCGTCGTCGCGGGCACGAAATCGGCCGTCACGATGGTCGAGTCGGGCGCCAACGAGCTGTCCGAGGAAGTGCTGCTCGAAGCGATCTTCTTCGGGCACGAGATCATCCAGCGGATCTGCGACGCCGTCGAAGAGCTCCGCCGCAAGGTGGGTTGGACGAAGGTCGAAGTCGCCGACAAGCCGGTCAATCCGGTCGCGGTCGCGGCCGTGCGCAAGGCCTATGCGCCGGCACTGAAGACCGCGCTCCACAAGCGCGAGAAGCTCGACCGCCAGGCCGCGACGAAGGAAGTCGGCAAGGCGATCAAGACCGCGCTGGCCGACAAGGACAACAAGGTCCCCGCCGCCGGCAAGTTCACGCCGTCCGACGTCTCGGGCGCGATCCACGAGGTGGAACGCGAGCTGATCCGCGAGGCGGCGCTGTCCGGCGTGCGCGTCGACGGCCGAGGCGAGAACGACATCCGTCCGATCACGATCGAGATCGGCGTGCTGCCTCGCGCCCACGGCTCGGCGCTGTTCACGCGCGGCGAGACGCAGGCGCTGGTCGCCGCGACGCTCGGCACGTCGGATGACGAAAAGATCATCGACGGCCTTCACGCGGTGGAGTTCCGCAAGAAGTACTACCTCCACTACAACTTCCCACCGATGTCGGTCGGCGAGGCTCGTCCGATTCGCGGGCCATCGCGGCGCGAAGTCGGCCACGGGGCGCTGGCCGAGCGCGCGATCGCGCCGGTGCTGCCCGAGCCGTCCACGTTCCCCTACACGCTGCGCGTCGTCTCCGACATCCTGATGTCGAACGGCTCGTCGTCGATGGCGACGGTCTGCGGCGCGACGCTCGCGTTGATGGACGCGGGCGTCAAGATCCGCCAGCCCGTCGCGGGCGTGGCGATGGGGCTCGTCCAGGAGGGCGATCGCGTCGCGATCCTTTCCGACATCCTGGGCGACGAAGACCACGCGGGCGACATGGACTTCAAGGTCGCCGGCACGCAGTTCGGCATCACCGCGCTCCAGATGGACATCAAGACGACGGGGTTGCCCCGCCCCCTGATGAAACTGGCGCTCGACCGCGCGAAGGAAGGCCGCATCCACGTGTTGAAGGCCATGCTGGCCGCAATGCCCAAGCCCCGTGACGAGTACAACAAATACGCGCCACAGGTCGTCCAGGTCCAGATCCGCCCCGACAAGATCGGGATGCTGATCGGCCCCGGCGGCAAGAACATCCGTCGCATCCAGGAGGAGACCGGCGCCAAGATCGAGGTCGAAGACTCGGGCGCGGTGAAGATCTACGCCAACGACATCGACTCGCTGACGCGCGCGCGTGAGCAGGTCGAGATGGTCTCGGCGGAGGCCGAACTCGGCAAGATCTACAACGGCAAGGTGACGTCGATCAAGGACTTCGGCGCGTTCATCGAGCTGTCTCCGGGCCTCGAGGGGCTCTGCCACATCAGCGAGTTGGCCGACGGC
>JANNRO010000020.1:0-6776 GCA_031401505.1 Planctomycetia bacterium | reverse complement strand
GTGGCCGATCAGCAGGCCACGATCATCTGCCGGTGCTCAGTGAAGAGCGTCTTGTTGGTCAACTCGCTGCTTGTGGCCTTGGCGATCCCGAAGTCGATCACCTTGGGGACGGGGACGCCGTCGTGCATCGTTACCAGCACGTTGCTGGGCTTGATGTCCCGGTGGATGATCCCCTTCTGGTGCGCGTGCTGGATGGCGTGGCAGACGCTCATGAAGAGCGCCAGCCGCGCCGCGGTGTCCAGCTTGTCGGTGTCGCAGTATTCCAGGATGGGCACGCCCTTGATGTACTCCATCACGAAGTACGGCCGCCCCGTCTCGGTCGCCCCCGCATCCAGCACCTTGGCGATGTTGGGGTGGTCCATCGTCGCCAGCGCCTGCCGCTCGGCCTCGAACCGCGCGATCACCTGCTTGGTGTCCATCCCCAACTTGATGATCTTGAGCGCCACCCGCCGCTTCACCGGCTCGCGCTGCTCGGCCATCCACACGGATCCGAAGCCGCCCTCGCCGAGGGGCTCGAGCAGCTTGTAGCGGCCGACCATGTCGCCGTGCCGTTCCGTGAGCGGGGCCGGCCCGCCGGCCGCATCCGCGAGCGAGCGCGCGGCGCCGGCCGTCCTGACGAAGGCC
The DNA here is from genome assembly GCA_031401505.1 of Planctomycetia bacterium. GTDB lineage: Bacteria > Planctomycetota > PLA2 > PLA2 > JAEUHO01 > JANNRO01. The sequence continues at coordinate 6,152 of JANNRO010000020.1, read as the reverse complement.
TGCGTGCGGGCGTCGAGCAGCGACTCGACCTCGCGCCGCAGCTCCGCGTCGCCGCCGCACTCCCGGTCGAGGATCGCGGGCCGGTCCGCTGCGGGCGCCGCCATCGCGGCCTCAAACGTCGCCTTGATCCGCTCCCAGCGTGCATCGCTCACGTCGAATCCTTCTTTCCACGCTCGCCGCGAGCGATGTTGTCCGCCCCGAACGCCGACCTCATCTCGCGCCCGAGCCAGGCCCTGGCAAAGGCCCAGTCGTTCTTCACCGTCCGCTCCGAAACGCCCAGCGCGAGCGCGACCTCCGAGATCTCCAGGCCCGCGTAGAACCGAAATCGCACGACCTCGGCCATCCGGGGGTCTCTCAACGCCAAGCGACGGATGGCGTCGTCGAGGGCAGCGAAATCCTCCCGATCGGGAAGGTGGTCGTCGACGATCGGCCCGCCGAGCGTGGCGACTTCGTCGAGGTCGATCCGCCGAAGCCCCGCCGCCCGCTTCACTCGCATCCGCGCCTTGGCGTGGTCGAGCAGCACCTGTCGCATGGCCTCGGCCGCCGCAGCGTAGAAGTGGGCGCGGCCCTGCCACGGCAGGTACCGAACCCCGACGAGCTTGATGTAGGCCTCGTGGACAAGGGCCGTCGCCTGAAGCGTGTGCTCCGCCCGCTCGCCCGCCAGGCGAAGCTGGGCCGCCTTCCGGAGCTGCTCGTACACCAGCGGCAGGAGCCGATCCGCCGCCGCCCTGTCCCCGCCCGCGGCGGCGGCCATCAGCTGCGTTGCGTCTTCGGGCTGCGGGGGCATGGACGACACGCGCCCATGGTAAGAGGGCCGCCGGTCGACCCCACTGCACCTGACGTACTCTCGGAGCGATGCCTCCCCGTGGGGCTCGACTCGGACGCGCGGGTATGACCCCGACGCGCCTCTGCCCAGAGGTGGCAGAGTGGTCGATCGCACCGGCTTGCTAAGCCGGCGTACTGGGCAGCCAAGCATCGGCGTCGTGGTTCAGCCCGTGCTGTTTCGCCAGCGCCGTCAGTTGTGCCCGCAGTTCTGGCGTCAGCGGGACGCGGTTCTCCGTCGAAAGCGGGTTCTGCCTACTCACGGTGCGCTCGTGCCCATGACGAGACGGCCGCCACGACTGAACCACGGTCGCAGCCGTACAAGTCCGCTCCGCTGAACGGATTCAATTCGAGCAAGTGGATCGCCTCGTCGGCTTCGCAGACGTCGAGGACGTACACCGCCTCGGGAGGCGCGAGTTCGCGTGCGACGTCCGCTGCGAATCGCCACGCAGCTCCGGTCGGAGCGTCCGGTTGCGTGCCACGCCCGTCGGACGCATAGGCGCTGCCCGCAACGACGGTCCCGTCTACGACGACGTAGCGCCATTCGCGGCCGACGGCCCGCACGGGTGCGACGACTACAGGACGCGTCGCATCGTCGTAGCAGTAGCCGTGGTCGAGCGCCTCCAGCGTGAGGCGGTCTCGCCTGACGACACGGCCGCTGAAGGGTTTCAGAGGACTATCGGGTCGTACGAAGACCTCGAACGCCCCAGGTAGGAACTCTAGTTCGCGACTCGGATCGTTGACGAGCGCCTGGGCCGTCGTGAGCCTCCAATTGCGCTGAAGCAGCCATCGCTCGGCCCCGGGATACCAAGCAGAACACCGGAACCGATCGGTCGCGCAGTACGAGCCTGGACGCCACGGAAGTTCCCGACGGACGCGATCCGCATTCCCGAGGCTGCCGTGAAAGACCACAGCGCAATCCGTGCCATGCATGCCACCGACACCCGAGGCGACGGCGAATCCGTCGCCGCCGTGCGGACGCAGGCCGGCGCGACCGGCGTCGAGTTGACGCTCGCGCCCCGCTGACGGCGCCCCGCGTCCCCGCCCGGCCGACGCGCCCGGTCATCTAGCCGACGACGAACACGCGCGACGGCGCGATCGGTCCCAGGGCGATGCAACAAGAAAGGCGCGGGGCGGACTTGCGTCCGCCCCGCGCCGTACGAACCGGTCTCGGCGACTACAACTTGTAGAAGTAGTTCTCGAGGAGGTTCAGGTTCAGCATGTAGTTGAACCCGCGCGCCATCAAGTGACGGCGCGGATAGTCCTCGGCCGACGAGACGTAGCCGATCGCGGCGACCGCGGCCGACTGGACGAAGAAGTTGCCGTGGTTCTGCGCCGTGTCGATCAACGAGTCGAGCTTGCTGCGGTCCTTCATCAGACCGAGCGAGTAGACGTTGTACGACGCGACGTCACCGTTCGACGTCTCGCTCAGGCGCTTGATCAGCATGTCCGAGCCCTGCTTCTTGCCGAGCAGCGCCAGGCCCAGCGCGCCGAGCGACATCGCGTCCGGGGACTTCGTCGACTTCAACATCGTCATGATCGGCGACTGGACCTTCTCGTCGCCCAGCATGCCCGCACCCAACGCGGCCAAACCGCGCAGCACGGGGTGCTCGTTCTCCTCGATCAGCTTCTTCAGGATCGGGGTGCCCCGCGCGTCGCCCAGGATGCCGAGCGCGATCATGCCCGCGCCCTGCGTCGTCGCCTGGCGGTTGCGGCCTTCGATCGCGTCGACCGCCACCGCGTAGGCCTCGGGCGCCTTCGCGATCGCAAGCGCGAGGATCTCGTACTCACGAACGACGTTGCGCTCCTTCTTCAGGTCGGCCAAGAGACGGCGGATGGCGAACCCTTCCTCAACCTGTGACGCGATTCGGCCGAGGCTGATCGCACACATGCTGCAGGTGAAGGAGTCGTTGTCGTTCTCGAGCGCGTGGACGAGCTTCTTCACGATGTCGCGAATCGGCTTCTGCATCTTCTCGGCTTCGGCCGGCGTGGCCTTGGCGAGCTCGGCGACCTTCGCCTGGACGTCGGCGGGCAGGGACTGGCCCGTCGAGAGGTCGAACGGCGCCTTCAGCTCCTCGATCTGCCTCTGGGAGGGCGTGCGGTAATCGAGAATGCCGAGCGCGATCGCGGCCGAACGGCGGATGTCGACTTCCCGGTCGTCGATGGCGTCGCGGAGTACGGCTTCGCCGTCCTCGAACGAGCCACGGCGGCCGAACGACTCCACGGCTTCCGCGCGCAGTTCCGCACGGAACTTGTGGTTCGCGTACGTCTCCTTCAGGAAACGTGCGCTCTCCGGGCCGGGGATGTAGCCCAGCGCCATGATCGCCGAAGCGACGAGCTCGAAGTCGGCGTCCTTGTCAGCCGAGACCAAGCGGATCAGGAACGGACCCGCCATGTCCGACTTCATGGCCGTCAGCGTCATCGCGAGGAACGCGCGGACGTCGGTCGGCGTCTTGGCGTTCTCGGCGAGCTTCACCATGGGGAACACGCAGCTCTCGTCGGCGACGTAGAACAGGCCGAGGGCCGCCGCGCGGGCGACCAGCTTGTTCTTGTCGTTGATCGCGTTCAGGAGGATCTCGCGAGCCTCCTGCTTGAGCGACTCGTCGGACGCGACGCGGCCGATCGTGATGAGCGAGGCCTCACGAACGAAGGCCTCCTTGTTGTCCTTGAGGGCGAGGAGGGGCTTCCAGAGCTTCTCGCGCACGACCTGGGCCGCGAGCGGCTTGGCGCCCTTCTGGACCGGGCCTTCGGACGTCGTCACCGCGTTGACGTAGCGGTGGGGGAAGAACTCGATGCGGTTCATCAACCACCACGTCTCCCACGTGGAGCTGTCGTCGCCCTGCTTCTTGCGCTCGCCGGCATCGCCACCATCGCCACCCGTCGTGGGCGTCGGGGCCGAGGGGGTCACGGGACCCGAGGGACCCGAGGGAGTCGTCGGACCCGTGGGCGTCGTCGGGGAGGGATCGGTCGGCGTCGTCGGCGGTGCGTCGACCGGCGGCGGCGGCGGATCGGACGGCTCGCGCAGTCCGTTCTTTACGGCGCCGGCAGGCTTCTTGAAGCGCATGCAGGCGATGACCCGGTCGACCGGGAAGAGTAGGGGACTCGCGAGAAGCGCGGGAAGGATCCACGAGCGAAGTCGCATGTTCAAAAGCCTCCGATGTTTTCGGTGCCCGGAGATCCGGTACCGGCCCCGACACAACAAAATCCATACCTCATTTCAGTATGTGCCCTAAGCGATTAAAAATAAAAGAGTTAGGTTGAATGATAGGCGGTTGCTGATTCACGGGAACGGTACCCTCCCGCCACGGCGTTACCGATTCGCCACGCTCCTCTCTTCCCTCGACCGTGCGGGCTCGACACACCGATTCGGGGTGGCATCGCGCCGACGGCGGGTGTTCCATTTCGTGCGAGCCGAGCGTTGCCGGGACGCGACGCCGGGACGCGACGAATGTCCTAGGACATTCACTCCCGCGAGTACGATCCGCGCCCGATCTTCGGGGTCGGGAGGGATCTCTCCGAATGGATTCGTCCGAGGCCAGTCGACCGTGCGCTCCGGGTCCGGGGCGGCGTGACCGAACCCCGTTCCGGGGGTTTTCCGTCGCCCTCCTTTGGGTCCTCGCCCTGCCGATCGCCGCGCTCTTCGTCGGCTGCAGTCGAAAGCTCTCCCACGGGGGAGGTGCGCTCGATGTTCTGGCCTACGACATGCTCAAGATGGACCGGGGCACCGGCTACTACTTCGCGACACTCCAAAACGCGCACGATCGGACGAACTTCTCGTATCGCGAGTCCGACGACCCGTTCGTCGCCGACAAGTGCGTCGACGCCATCCGGCGGCTGGGGGACGCGAAGTACGACCGACTCGAGGGCGAGGTGCAGGTCATCCTGCTCCTCTCCGACGTGCTCCTCGAGGATCCGATCGTGCTCGCCAAGGTCCAGGCCGCCGACGCGCTGACGAAACTGGCGGTGACGCTCCCGATCGCCCCCGCTCCGGATCGACCCGAGCGAGGAGACCGATACCTCTCGGTCCTGAAGGAACTCGACGGAATGCACGACGCCGACGGACTTCGCAAGAACGACACCCCTGCGACGCGAGCGCGCGTGATTCAGTTGTTCGACGAAATCGGTTCGTACCGTTTCCCCAAGCTCCTCGATACCAAGAACGGGTTGCGCTTCTTCCCCGCGCGCCGCTACGTGACGGTCGAGACCGATCCCGCCATTCGCGATTCGATCGACCGGGCGATGGTCCGGCGTGCTCGGGCGGTCGTGCTCGTCTCGCTGACCGACGCCGTCCAGGAGACGTCCGCCGACGTGCGGATCGCCGCGTTGCGCGGACTGAAGACGCTCGTCGTCACGGACGCGCTCGACTCGATCGTCGATCGAATCGCGGTCGAGACCAGCGGACTCGTGCGCCTCGCGATCGCAGACTATCTCGGAGCCGTCGGGACCGTCGGCACGAGTTCGGGGCCGAAGGCCTCGAAGGCGCTCGTGGGGCTCCTCGACGATGACGACGCGAGCGTGCGGCATCACGCACATGAGGCGCTGGTGCGCTCGACGGCACGCGACCTCGGCCGAGAGTCGGTCGCCTGGGCGGCGTTTGCCGATGGAAGGCCGATCCCGGAGGCTCCCGCCAATTCCCCTCGTGGCGTCGTCGGGCCGTCACTCGCCGATTCGTCCGCCCCGCGCGCCGTTCGAACGTCTCCCATGGCGCCCCCGCCCGCCGCTCCCCCTGCCGTCGACGCCGCGTCCGTGGTTGATCCCTCTGCCGCGACGTCCGCTTCGTTCCCGTCGTCCCCGTCGGCCCCGTCGTCCCCGCTGTCCACGGGATCGTCGGCTGCATCGGCGGTTCCTCCTCCCCCGCCGCCCCCGCCACCTTCGGGCCACTCGAACCCGGGACCCCCGATCTCCCCCGGCCTGACCCAGCCCGTACCGACCGGCGTCCTCCCGCCTCCGGCTCACCGGATCGTGGAGTCCCGTTGAGGTCCGGCGCGTCGCGTCGCATGCTCCACGTGCTGGTGCGGCTGCTCGGGCTCGCGCTGGCCGTGTACGTCGTCTCGACGCAGGTCCGGCTCGATGACACGCTGCGGTTGAAGGATGGCGCCGTTCTCTCGGGCGACGTGCGACCGTCGGAGCTCGGCTACGACGTGCGCGCGCCGCGCGACGCCGCGCCTCGAGCGATCGCCGCTTCCGACGTCGCCCTCGAACGGTACGGCGGGCGCGAGATCGCCGCCGTGAGTTACGGGCTGCGGACGTTGGGCGGCCGCCTCTCGAAGGAGGGTGCGACGGTCGTCCTCGTGATCGTCTCGCTCATCGCGCTCGCGGTCGTGACCGCG
>JANNRO010000019.1:0-5777 GCA_031401505.1 Planctomycetia bacterium | reverse complement strand
CCCCGATCGGCGGGACTCTGCTTGGTAGCGACGGGTAATCGAACGGCCGGGAGACCTTCGTCTCCACGGCCCTTCCGCCTCGGCGGGCGACGGCGCCCCGTGCGTGGCGGTGCGCAACTACGGTCATGCACCCCGAGCCGACCGACGGGATCGACGTCCGGACGTCCCCGCCCTGCGGCATCATTGGCGCTCGAGCACGACCGAAAGGGCCCCATGCGCCGCGACGTGAACGGACGGCTGGTCTACTCCCCCACCGATCTCGTCCGTTTCCACGGTTCCGCGTTCGCATCGTGGATGGACCGGCTGCACGCCGAGCGGCCGGGCACGTTCACGCCCGACCCCGAGAGCGCGGAGGATCGGATCGTCGCCGACCTGGGCCTCGCCCACGAGAAGGCGTACGTCGACGGGCTGCGATCCGACGGGCGGCGCGTGGTCGAAATCTCGGGGCGCGATGACGGCGCGTTCGGTCGAACCCGGGAGGCGATCGGCTCCGGGCCCGACGTCGTGTTTCAGGCAGCGCTGCGGCTCGACTCGTTCGCCGGATTCGCCGACTTCCTGGAGCGCGTCCCCGGGCCGTCGCGGCTCGGAGATTTCCACTACGAGATCTCCGACACGAAGCTCGCGTCCAGCGAGAAGCCGTCCTACCTCCTCCAGCTGTGCGCGTATGCCGAGATGCTCGAGGCCCTCCAGGGAATTCGGCCCGCACGCGTCCACGTCGTGCTTCGTGGCAACCAGCGCACGACGTTTCGCACCGACGACTTCTTCTTCGCGTATCGCGCGGTCAAGCGCGCCTTTCTCGCGTCGATGGCGTCCTTCGACCCCGACCAACCGCCCGAACCCGACATCGGCGGCGATTGGGGACGATGGACGTCGGACGCGAAGCGTCGCCTCGTGCTGGCCGACTCCCCCGCGCTCGTCGCGAATCTGCGAGCCGACCACGTCCGCAAGTTGCGTCACGTCGGCATCGAGACCGCCACACAACTGGCTCGGTCCAAGGCGAAGAGCGTTCCCCGCATGGCGCGCGCGACGTTCGAACGCCTGCGCGAGCAGACGGCGCTCCAGCTCGCATCCCGGGGAAAGCCGCTGCCCGCATGGACGGTGATCGAACCGACCGACGACGATCCGCGTCGCGGGCTCGCGCTGCTGCCCCCTGCGTCCCCGCTCGACGTCTATTTCGACATGGAAGGCTATCCGCTCGCCGAAGAGGGCCTCGAGTACCTCTTCGGCGCCGCCACGAACGCGAGCCACGAGCCCGACTACACCGATTGGTGGGCGCACGACGCCGACGGCGAACGCCGCGCTCTCGAGGCCTTCGTCCATTGGGTGACGGCGCGCCGCGCCCGCGACCCCGGCATGCACGTCTATCACTACGCGGCGTACGAACGCTCGGCCCTCTGTCGGCTCATGGGGCGTCATGGCGTCTGCGAGGACGAGATCGACGACCTGCTGCGCGCGAACGTGCTCGTCGATCTCTACGCCGTCGTGCGGCAGGGATTGCGCGTCGGGACGGCGTCGTACTCGTTGAAGGCGCTCGAAGTGCTCTACGGACGCAAGCGGGAGGGCGAGGTCCAGAACGCCGCCGCGTCGATCGTCGCGTACCACCGCTACATCGAGAGCGGCGAGGGGCGCGACCCCGCGACGTCGCCGCAACTCGCGCGCATCCGTGACTACAACCGCGACGACTGCCATTCGACGCGGGAGCTGCTCGCGTGGCTGAGGGAGCGACAAGCGGAGAAGGGCATCGTGTGGGCGCCCCCGGAGTCGGACGGGGGTCCCGTCGCCCCATCGGCGCTCACGCCGGCCGCCCGCAAGGAATCCGATCGGCGGATCGCGGCCCGGCTCGTCGCGGATCGTCTTCGGGCAAGCATCCCCGAAGACGCCGTGACGCGCGCGAACGACGCCGATCGGTGGCGGATCACCGAGTTGCTCGGTCAGCTGGTCGAGTTCCATCGGCGCGAGTCAAAGCCGCTCTGGTGGTCGCTCTTCGAGCGCAATGACATGGACGAGGACCAACGCCACGACGACCCGAACTGCCTCGCGGGGCTCGTGCGGGAACAGCGGCCCCTCGTTCCGATCGCCCGCTCGACCGGCGCCTGGTATCGCTTCGATCGGGTCCAGGAGACCAAGGCGCGGGAGGGTTCGAACGGTCAATTGGCAGGCTACCTGGACGTCTCCTGTTCGATCGAAGAGTTCGACGAGGTGGAAGGGCGGGCGCTCTTGAAGTTCGGTAGGGCGGCGCTCGCGAGGCTTCCCGATGGAACGCCTCCGTCCCACACATCGCTCCTGCTCCACGACTACATCGCGACCGCGGTCATCGAAGACTCGCTGCTCGCGACCGCGACCGCGTGGGAGGCCACGGCCACGATTCGCCCCGCCGTGCGCGATCTCCTGCTGCGTCGGCCCCCGCGCGTCACGGGCCACGCGGCAGGCCCGCTGGTTCGCGACGGAGAAGACCCGGTCGCGGCGACGGTCCGCATCGTCACCTCGCTTTCGGAGTCGGTCGTCTGCGTCCAAGGCCCGCCCGGCACGGGCAAAACCTACACCGCCGCGCGCGCGATCGCAGCGCTCGTGAAGGCCGGCCGCACCGTCGGCATCACGTCGAACAGCCACAAGGCGATCCTGAATCTCCTCGCGCAGTGCTCCGAGGCCATGGGGAAGCCATTCCGCTGCCTGAAGGTCGGCACGTCGAGTGACGACGACGAAGCCTTCGCCGCCGCGCACCCGGGCACCACGTTGGCCGACTCCGGCACCGGCGCCGGCCTCGTCGGACGTCACCGTCTGATCGGCGGCACGGCGTGGTTCTTCAGCCGCCCGGACGTCATCGACGCGATCGACGTCCTGTTCGTCGACGAAGCGGGGCAGGTGACGCTGGCCGACCTCGTGGGGATGGCGCCGTCGGCCCGAAACCTCGTGCTGCTCGGCGACCCGATGCAACTCCCTCACCCGATGCAGGGCAGCCACCCGGGCGACAGCGGGCTCTCGTGTCTCGAGCACGTGCTCCACGGCCACACGACCGTGCCCCCCGAACTCGGCGTCTTCCTGCCGACGACGCGGCGACTGCATCCGAACCTCTGTTCGTTCATCTCCGGGGCCTTCTACGAAGATCGACTGGCGGCCACACCGGAGGCGGCGCGTCGGATCGTCCGCGTCCCCGCCCGCCTACCAACGAAGGGAGGCGAGCTCGAACTCGTCTCGATCGACGCCGGGCTCGTTTTCCTGCCGGTTCCCCACGATGGAAACGCGCAATGCAGCGACGAGGAGGTCGACGCCGTCGTGGCGCTCGTGGGCGCGCTCGTGGGCCGGGAGGTGACCGACGATTTCGGTCGCGACGCGGGACCGCTTCAACCGTCCGACATCCTCGTCGTGGCGCCCTACAACTTGCAGGTACGGGCGCTCGAGCAGCGGGTCCCGGCGGGGGTGCGCGTCGGCACGGTGGACCGTTTCCAGGGACAGGAGGCGCGGGTCTCGATCGTGTCGTTGACGGCGAGCGACGGCGAGGCGGCAGCGCGCGGCCTCGAGTTCGTGCTCGACCGCCGCCGGCTGAACGTGGCGATCTCACGGGCGCAAAGCCTCGCGATCGTGGTCGCGAGTCCGGGGCTCGTCCGCGCCCGCTGCGGGAACGTCGAACAGATGCGTCTGCTCAACACCCTGTGCCGCATCGTCGAACAGGGGACCTTCGGGCCGTAGCGTGACGGGCTCTCCCCGAACGCCGTCCAGTAACGGATACTGCGTCGCGTCCGATACGCCCCTCGGGCCCGCCCCCTCGGAGTCCGCCTCGTGAAGCGACTCGCTGCGCTCCTGCTGCTCGCGACCCTGTTCCTGCGCCCGACGCCCGCGTTCGCGGCCGACGACGGCCCCCCGCCCGGGGACGTCCAGAAGGCGATCGATGCCGGCGCGGGCTATCTGCGGGTGCGCTTCGGGGGGGAATTCGAAGACCGCTCGTTCCACGACACCGTCGAACTGCTCGTCTTGACGCTCTCGCACGCAGGCTCGAACTTCGAGGACAAGGTCTACGCCAAGGCCGTCAAGTTCCTCGAGAAGATGGAACCCCGCTTCACGTATCGCGTGGCACTCCTCGCGATGGCGTTGAACGAAGTGAACCCGAGGCTTTATCGCAGGAAGATCCACCATTGCGCCCAGTGGCTGGTGGACACCCAGATGAAGGAGGGCGAGTGGGGATATCCCGGCCCGCCGGTCTTCGAGGGCAAGCTGCCGCCGGGCGTGACCGTCACGCCGCCCGAAGAGCCCGAGAAGCCGACGGAGGACGCTGGCATGGCCGATGCTCCGGGCATGGGGGCCGCGCCGAAGAAGCCCGCCGCGCCCGCAGGTCCCGCCGCGAAGGGATCCGACCGGATCACGGTCGTTCGTCGCACGACGCTCTACGCGGGCGAGACGTCCAAGGGCGACTTCTCAAACACGCAGTTCGCGATTCTAGGGCTGCGCGCGTGCCGCGACGCGGGCATCGACGTACCACCCGACGTGTGGAAGAACGCGCTCGCGTACCTGAAGAAGTACCAGCGAAAGGACGGCGGCTGGGGCTACGTGATGGCGGGCGCCCAGGACGACGCGAGCTACGCCTCACTGACCTGCGCGGGCATCTGCAGCGCGATGATCTGCCTCAACGCGCTCGGCGCCAAAGACCCGAAGTCGGACACGATCGTCACGCGGGCGCTGACCTGGATGCGCGGGCACGCCGACATCGAGGTCAATACCGGGGTCGACATGAGTTCGATGATCGGACCGAGCACCTGGCAGTACTACCACCTCTACTCGCTCGAGCGCGCGGGACGCGTGCTCGGCGTCGCCGACGTCGGCGGCCGGTCGTGGTACGGCCCGGGCGCCAAGTGGCTTCTCTCGACGCAGAAGAGCGACGGGCGTTGGGAAGACACATACCGCAACGACCCGGCCCCCAGCTACTTGAGCGTCGCCGACACCTGCTTCGCCCTGCTCTTTCTCACCCGCGCGACCCGGCCACTGACCGGAGGATAAGTGAGCAAGCGAGAGTCAAGGAGGCTGGCACGGATTTGGCAAGTTCGGCTGGTTGCAGCCGACCGCACGGCGACGTCGCACGAACTTGCAGAATCCGTGCCTGGCTCCGTGTAGATCAACCGCGGCGGCGGCGGCGAAGGACGGCGATCGCGACGCCGGTCAGCGAGAGCGCGCCTCCGATCCACTCCTGCGGCGAGATCGAGAACGCGAACGATCGGGGCAGAAAGGTCGATAGCACGTACTTCCCCGCGGTGGTCAGCGGCGGATTGAGGAAGATCGTGAGCCCCACCGTGCTGGCGGGCAGATACTTCAGGAGCCACGACCAGACGGCGAAGCCGCCGACGGTCGCGAAGAGCGAGAGATAGAGCACGAGCGCGACGTCGGTCGCGTCGAGACGAAAAAACGCGCCGGCGCCCCGGAAGAACGGCACGAACACGAACGGCAGGCTGCCCACCAGCAACACGAGATACGTCCACAGCACGGGGGACGAGTGCGCCGTCACGGGCTTCGTGAGCGCGGTGTGGACCGACCACGAAAGCGGCGCCAGCGCCGTAATGACGACGGGCAGCACCATCGCCTCCCCCGACGCCTTCTTCGTCGTCGCGATCAGGACGACGCCTCCCATGCCGAGCGCGAGCCCGAGGCCCTTGCGCCAGGTCAATGGCTCGCCGAGCGCCGACACACCGAGCACGACCAGATACAAGGGCGAGAGCGTCGTCAGCACCGACGCGATCGGCCCGGGAACGCGCTGCTGCATGCCGTAGTAGAGAAAGCCATTGTAGAATGCA
>JANNRO010000018.1:0-2037 GCA_031401505.1 Planctomycetia bacterium | reverse complement strand
TGGCCGTGATGGCCCAGTACGATTCCGAACGCATCGCGGGGCGCATCGTGCTCGAGGCGAACCGGTTGAAGGCCGCGTCGGTCGCGATCGACTCGACGGGCGGGTACGGCGCGGGTCCGTTCGACTTCCTCCAAAAGGCGAAGCGTGAGGGGAAGTTCAAGCACGACACGGCGCTGATCGAGGTGAACTTCGGATCGGCCGCGAGCGACAAGGACCGATGGGCGAACCGGCGGACGGAACTCTGGTGGCGGATGCGCGATTGGATCGCTGGCGTGGCGGCATTCGATCCCGACGACACACTCGCGGAGGAACTGCTGGCACCCACGTACAAGCCCCACGGCGAGGGGATCGCCCTGGAACGCAAGGAGGACTTCAAGAAGCGGCTGGGCCGGTCCCCGGACCGTGGCGATGCCTTGGCGCTCGCGATCTCGGGGCACGGCCTCGGGGCGCCGCCGGGGTTCGGGTCTGTGTCATCCGCCCGCACCTTCGAGCGAATCGCCTTCGACGGGTCCGACGTGCGGGAGCATCCAGAGGACCGGGACGCGCAGCCGACGCGGAGCACGAATCTGTTGGATTGGGACTGACGCGGGCGTGGTAGGCTTCGGGCTCGGCACCGATCCCCGAGGATTTCCCCATGACCGCCCCCGACATCCCGACCGACCCGCACCCGATCGAGTCCGAGTTCGTCCGCGGGATGCGCGAGGCGGTGAGGATCGCGCGCGAGAAGTCGGCCGCGTTGTCCGCGCCCCCGCTCCGTCAGGTGGACTACGCCGTCGGGGCGAAGGACGCCGCGGATGCGATCGAGGCCGCGATTCCGAAGTAGGTTGAGTCAATCGAGCCGGGAGGCCGAACCAATGTCTGACCGAGAACAGATCGCGCTTCAATTCGCCGTCGCGCTGATTACGAACCTAGACACCTGCGGGACACCGTCGGAGGTGGCCGACGCGGCCTTCCGATTCGCCGACGCATTCATTGCGATGCGGGACGAGGACAGGTAGCCATGAGCATCTACCCCGCCGTCGAGCGGTACGTGCCCGCGCCGGGAGAGGCGCTCTCGGTGTCCATCCGCCGCGCGTTTGACACGTCGGAGCGCATCGGGGTTGATGTGGTGTTTGAGCACGGTGGGCGCGCGTACCGGATCATCGCCGGGGACTGGTGCGCGACGGTCGAATGCGCGTTCGCTTCGGGAGCGGCCTTCGCGCTAGAGCACGGGCACGCATGACATTCGACCCGATGGAGAACGATCCAGCGCTCGCGGCCCTACGCTCCGGCGTGAGCACGCTTCGCGAGGCGGCGCTGATTGAGCAACCGTTCAACGGGCTCGAATTAGAGAGTATCCGAAACGAGCCGTCTCGGATTCAGATACCAGTCCCAGCCTACAACGTGCGCGCGGCGAAGTTCCTCGCGACGATCGACGCCCTCAGTCAGCAGATCGCCGCGCTTCGCCGGGAGACGACCAGCCGAATCGTCGTGGAGACGAAGTCGGTTGACGCCGACGAGATTGTCAACGCCGTCCGAAGGATCGTGGACGGCCACCAGCGCACGATGATCGCGGCAATGAAAGACGTGAAAGGATTCGTGCGCCCATGAAGGTGCTGCTCGAACTCACCTTCACCGTCACCCAATTCGCGGGCGCGGAGGCGGACGCGAAGGTGTGCGTCGAATTGGTGAGCCAGATGATCGGCCGCGTGCTGTCGAAGCCGCTGGAGATCGCGAAGCGGTCGAACGTCGTGAGGCTGGACGGGTAGCAGGACGTGGATACGCGGCTGACGCTCCAAGAGATGAGGATTGCCGTGGCGCCGCCGCCCGTCGTACCGGATGCGAGTCTCCAGATGGGATTGACGGCGCCGTGAGCGAGCCAACGGTCAGGGACATTGACTGCCGCGGGCGCGTGCTTTTCGTGTGGCTCGTGGCCGTGTTCCTCGCCCGCGAATGCTTGGTGCTCCACGCGCGAGCCGCACGGGCAGAGGCGAGGCTGGACGCGATAGACGCATCAGGAGCGAAGCGGTGACGGAGGTCAGAATCCTCTGCTACGGG
>JANNRO010000017.1:0-9407 GCA_031401505.1 Planctomycetia bacterium | reverse complement strand
AACGGCGTGTCCTGGACGAACACGAGCAGTGGTGCGGGCCCCGGGGGCTGGGCGAGCATCTCGAGTACGACCCCGAGCACGATGAGCGCGATTCGCTCGAGGGCGCGACGCAGACCGGGCTTCACGAGGGCGCTCCGGAATTCCCGAATCCGGCGCCGAGCACCGGGATCACGTCGACGAGGCCCGAGGCGTCCGGCGACTCGCCGACCGCGGGGACGACCGCGAGTCCGTGGGCTCGCGCGAGCGCGAACGGATCGCCCGAGCCCGAACTTCGCACGCGCGTCGCGACGACGGGGGAAACGGCGAGATCCAACGTGACCGGCACGTACTGACGACGGGGGATGGGCGCGGGAAGGGGGGGGGCGAGTTTCGCGCGCAGCATCGGCCGGGGCGCGAACGGCCGTCCGAGGCGGACGTCGATCACGGGCGCGACCAGCAGTTCGAAGCCGACGAACGCGGCGGCCGGGTTGCCCGGAAGGCCGAAGACCAGCGTTTCGCCCCGGCGGCCGAACCAAAGCGGGCCACCCGGCTTGACGGCCCACTTGTGGAACACGCGCTCGACGCCGAGCGCTTCGAGGACGCCCGGCACGAGGTCTTTCTCGCCGACGCTGACGCCGCCGGTCACGAGCACGATGTCGGCCGCGAGCGCGCCGCCGATGGCGGTGCGCAGCGCCCCCTCGTCGTCGCGCACGGGACCGCGATAGACCCCGCGCCCCCCCGCCGCGATCGTCTGCGCGAGCAGCGCGAACCCGTTGCTGTCACGGATCTGCGAAGGCCCCGGCCGCCGATCGGCGGGCACGATCTCGTCGCCGGTCGAGAGAATCTCGACGGTCGGCGGCAGCGCAACTTCGACCGTCGTGCAACCGGTGACTGCGAGCACGCCGATCGCCGCGGGTGACAGGCGCGTACCCGCGCGAAGGACGACGTCCCCCTCGCGCACCTGCTCGGCACGCCGCGCGATGTTCGCCCAGGGCGGCGCGGTTTTATCGATCCGCACGCGGGTCTCGCGTCCGCGCGGCGCGTCCGGGTCGCTCGTCCACTCGACCGGGATCACGAGGTCGGCGCCCGGGGGAATCGGCGCGCCGGTCATGATGGCGATCGCTTCACCCGTCGCGATCCCGCGCGACGAGGTCGCCCCCGCCGCCACGTGCGCGACGACCGACAGCGGGCGCGGCAGCGCGGCGGGACCGACGTCCGACACCCGCACGGCATACCCGTCCATCGTGGCCCGATCGAACGGAGGGGCGTCGGCATCGACGAGGACGTCGTCGGCGAGCACCCGGCCGAGCGCGTGCGGGAGCGCGACCGCCTCCCGGCGCACGCGGGGCGAACCCGCGGCGGCGGCGACGGCGCGGAGGGCCTCCTCGACCGAGATCATCGCGCGCATGAAACCACGGGGGCTCGTCGTTTCCCGCCGCGCGCAGGGGAGGCGGCTACACTTCCGCGCCCATCTCGGCCCCGGACGCTCCTTCTCATGCCCCGCACGATTCACGGCGACCTTCGCGGCGACGGCCTGCGCGTCGTCGTCCTCGTGTCGATGTGGAATCGCGCGGTCACCGACCGCCTGCGGTCGGGCGCGCTCGAAGTCTTGAAGTCCGCGGGGGTGGCCGACCAGGACGTCACCGTCATCGAGGTGCCCGGGGCGTTCGAACTCCCCCAGGCAGCGGCAGTCGTCGCGAACGAAAACGCGGTCGACGCGGTCGTGGCGCTCGGCTGCCTCGTCAAGGGCGAGACCGATCACGACCGGATCATCGCCGACGCCTGCGCCAAGGGATTGACCGACGTCTCGCTCTTCTCGAAGGTCCCGGTCACGTTCGGCGTGATCACGGCGAACACGCAGGCAGAGGCCGACGCGCGCAGCCGCGCGGGAACGGGTCCCGGCAAGGGGGGCCACAAGGGCCGGGAAGCGGCGGAGGCGGCCGTCCGGCTCGCGAACGCGCTTCGCCAGTACGTCCGCCCCGACGATGGCGACGCGCCGTGAGGGTCCGCACGCGCGCACGTGAACTGGCGCTCCAGTTCCTCTACGGAATCGACGTCCAGGGCGCCGAGTACCGCGAGCGGCTCGAGGCGTTCCTCCACGACGAACTCGCGGGCAAGCCCGGCGAGGCCGACGCGACCGAGTACGCCGTCCGCCTCGTCGACGGCGTGACGCTCCATCGCGAGGCCGTCGATCTCTTGTTGCAGGAAGCCGCCCAGAACTGGGACATTTCCCGCATGGCCGTCATCGACCGCAATGCGATGCGCATCGGCTGTTTCGAGATGCTGCACGTGCCCGAGGTCCCGACGAAGGTCGCGATCAACGAGGCGATCGAGCTCGGCAAGCGCTACAGCACCGAGCAGTCGGGCGCGTTCATCAACGGCATCCTCGACCGCATCCGCAAGGAGCGGGGGCTCGCCGTCTGATGGGTCTGTTCCGAAAGCTCGTCTCCGGACTGGCCAAGACGCGCGCCGCGATCGCGGGCGGGTTGAAGAGGGTCCTCTTCCTCGGGCGACGGCTCGACGAGGCGTTGCTGACCGAATTGGAAGACGCGCTGCTCGAGGCCGACGTCGGCCCGAAAACCTCGGCATCGCTCGTCGAGGAGGTGCGCGTTGCATGGAAGGCGCGCAAGATCGAATCGGGCGATGACGTCGCCCCGTTTCTCGAAGGTCGCGTCGCCGAGCGGCTGCGCACCGGCGGCACCGAGATCGTGCGCGCCGCGTCGGGTCCGACCGTGATCCTCGTCTGCGGGGTCAATGGCTCGGGCAAGACGACGTCCATCGGGAAGCTGACGAAGTTCCTCCAACGCGGCGGCAAGAAGGTCGTGCTCGGCGCCGCCGACACCTTCCGCGCCGCCGCCGTCGAGCAATTGACCATCTGGAGCGAGCGCAACGGCGTCGAGATCGTCAGGCAGGGCCCGGGCGCCGATCCCGCGGCCGTCGCCTTCGACGCGGCGGCAGCCGGCAAGGCGCGCGGCGCCGATTTCGTCGTGATCGACACGGCCGGGCGGCTCCACACGCAGAAGAACCTGATGCAGGAGCTCGAGAAGATCCGTCGCGTCGTGGGCAAGGCCGTGCCGGGCGCCCCGCACGAGACGTTGCTGATCATCGACTCGACCAACGGACAGAACGCGATCCGGCAGGCCGAACAGTTCCATGAAGCCGTCCACGTGACCGGCATCTTCGTGACGAAGCTCGACGGGACCGCCAAGGGCGGCGCGCTGGTCGCGATCCGCGACGGACTCGGTGTCCCCGTGAAGTTCATCGGCACCGGCGAGCAGATCGACGACATCGAGGTCTTCGATCCCGACGCGTTCGCGGCGGCGCTCTTCCGCGAAGACACGTAATCGGAAGGCCCGGCGCATGATCGGCGTCGAAGGGCAGACCGGAATGACTCCCGCGACACCGAATGCCAGCCCGAGTCCTGGCGCATGGTTTGCGACGGCGCTTGGGCTGGGTTCCATCGCGGCCCTTCTCCTCCCCGGCCTCTCGTTGATCGGTGCGCCCCCCCACGTGCCCGACGAGTCGTGGCGCCGGCCACTGGCCCTCGGGCTCCTCGCGATCGCGACGTTTGCGGCGTCGATGTCGGCGGGGCGACGTCCATCGCGTAGGGGCATCGGGCTCGCGCTGCTCGCGCTGGCGCCGACGATCGCGGCGGCGCTTCACCCGAATGCGTCGGCCTTCGAGGCCTCGTCGGCGCCCGTGTTCGTGGCGCTGGCGGCGACGATCCTCGTCTCGTCGGCCGACGATGGGGTCCGGGGTTCGAAGCACATCCTCCGAGCGCTCGGCGTCGCCGGACTCGCTGCTTCGCTCTGGATGTTCGCCGACGTACTCGTAGGTCGGCCGGCCGTCGGCCCCTTCGGCCGTTCGGGGGTCGCGGGACCGGCGCTCGCGGCCTTGCTCGTTCCGGCGGCGCTCCTCGGGCGCCGGCTGTTCCTGGGACACGCCCGGTGGACGTGGCTTCGAGCGGTCCCCGCGTTCGCGGTCGTCGCCGCGCTGGTCTTGACGCGCAGCCGGACGGGTTTGGTTGCAGGAGCCGCCGGTGCCGGTGTCGCCGCGATGGCGCTGGTGCCGCTCCCGTGGCGACGACGCACCGTGCTGGCCGTCGCCTCGCTCGCGTGCATCGGCGCCGCGGTCCTGGTGCTCGGGTACCAACGTGGCGATCCTCGTGCCGACACGGTTCGTGTCCGCGTCGGGCTGGCAAAAGCGTCGGTTGCGCTGGTTCATGAGTCTCCGTGGCTGGGCCACGGTCCCAACGGCTTCGCGCGCGACGTGTTGCCGGTCCGCGATCCGGAAGAGGCGCGCCTGTCGTCGGGCGGTCGTCCGCTGGCCGCGCACGACGACGTACTGCACGTCGCGGCGGAAAACGGCATCCCCGCGGCGATTGCGCTCGGACTCCTGCTGTTGCTGGCGCTCGGGCTCACGTCGCGCCGGGCGTTCGCGGCGTCCGGAACCGAGCCGAGCGTCGCCGCGACGACGGGGGCGATCGTCGTGGCGACGATCGTCAGTTCGCTCGCCGAGAACCCGCTGCTCTCGATCGCGACGTCACTGCCCTTCGGATTGGCGGTGGGACTCGCGTCCGCACGCTCGACGGCAGCTTCGGCCTCGGCTCGTCACCGGGTGACGGGGGCGGCACTCTGGGTCGGCGCCGGCGCGCTCGCCTGGTTCGCCTTCGCGACCTACGAGGTGCCGCTCGCAGGCGATCGCGCGCTGGCGCGGTGGCTCGACGAACACGGCGTCGCGTCGCTCGATCCCGAGCGCCGTGCCGAGGCCAACGCCGCGCTCCGAGCCGACGCGGGCGGGCGTGGTGGTGCACGGCACCCCGAGTTGCTCTATCGCATCGCGACGGGACTCGCGTCCGAGGGTCGCGTGGACGACGCGTGGCGCACGTTCGATCGGCTGCTCGAGATCGATCCCGGCGCGACCGAAGCGCGCCTCGACATGGCGGAGTTGCATCGCGCGGCGGGCCGTGACGACGACGCGAGGGCGGTCCTCAGGCGCGCCCACGAACTCGATCCCACGCGCTTCGACGTGCTGCTCCGGCTCGGGCACCTGACGCTCGGGGACGAACCGCTCCTCGTTCGCGAGGCAGCCCCCGCCGATCCGATCGCCGTGCTCCGGCTCTACACCGACGCCATCGCGCTCGCGCCGACTCGCTTCGAGGGACCGGCCGCGCTCGCGCGATTCCACCGACGCATGGGCGACCTCGAGTCGGCCCGCCGCGAGTTGGCGCGCGCCAGGGAACTGGGCGGACTGCGGGGCGAGGTGCTGCTCGAGTCGTTTCGGCTGGCGGAGGCCGAACACGCGCCGGCGCAGACGACGACCGCGATCCTCGCGTTGGCGTTGGGCGCATCGCCTTCGCTCGGGGGCGAGATCGAGCGCGAGACCCTGCGGCTGATGGATGCCGGCGACGCGGAAGAGACGCGCTCGCTCGAAGCGGCGGCGGCCGCGAAGTCGGGCGCCGACATGACGCGCGCCGACGAGATCTTCGGCGTCGCCATCGTGCGACGCACGGCGGTCCTCGCGGCCGGGCTCGTGTCCCGCGGGGCGCTTCGCGAGGAGGCGGCGCTCGATGCCGCCCGCGGCAAACATCGCCGGGCGGTGGCCACCTATCGTGCGATTCTGGCCGACCCGTTCGCGCCCGAGGATTCCCGCACGGCGCTCGCCGCCTCGTCGAGCGCGGCGCGGTTCGACTCGGCGTTGTCGGAGGCGTTCTCGGCGCGCGGACGCACGCTCCAAGGCTACGAAGAACTCGACGTCGACGACCTCGTGGCAGCCGAACGCGATTTCCGCGCGGCGATCAAGAAGTACCCCGATCTGGCGGCCGCGCACTACGGGCTCGCGCGGGTGCTCGCGCGGGCGGGCGGCGACGTCGAGGCGGTGGCGGAATTGACTCGCGCCGTGACGCTCAATCCCGACGCGTGGACGCGCGCACAGGATGAGCCCGACCTGGCCATCGTTCGGACGAAGGTCCCGCCGCCGAATCCGAAGTGAGTCGGGATTCGACGACGGATTCGGCGAAGGGACCTGCGTCCGACGCTACGCCAGATCGAACGCGAGGACTTCGGCGCCGCTTCGCCCCGCGACCAACTCGAGGGCACCGGGCGTGCTCGTCGAGAGGCCGTCGCCCTCGAAGAGCGCGACGCCGTTGACGGTCACCGAGCCTCGCGCGACCTGGAGCCACGCGTGGCGGCCGTGGATCACGCCATGCTCGACAGTCTTGCCGGCGTCGAGAATCCCGGCGAACAACCGGGCGTCGGTCCGGATGCCGACCGAACCCTCGCGTCCGTCGGGCGACGCCACGAGGCGAAGTCGATTGCCGCGATCGGCGCGGGTGAACGTCTTCTGTTCGTAGCCGGGTTCGATGCCGTACGCGGACGGCTCGATCCAGATCTGGAGGAGACGAACGTCGGCATCGCGGAGCGGGTTGTACTCGCTGTGGCGGATGCCCCGGCCGGCGCTCATGCGCTGAACCTCGCCGGGACGGATGATCGACCCGTTGCCGAGCGTGTCCTTGTGCTCGAGAGCACCGTCGAGCACGTAGGTCACGATCTCCATGTCGCGGTGCGGGTGCATGGGGAAGCCCTGCCCGCCCTTGACGATGTCGTCGTTGATGACGCGCAGGCTGCGGAATCCCATGTGGTCGGCGTCGTAGTAGTTCGCAAAGGAGAACGTGTGGCGGGTGTCGAGCCAGCCGTGGTTGGCGCGGCCGCGTTCGTCGGAACGGCGGATCACGAGAGCCGAGGTCGGAACGGCGAGGTTGGGGCTCCGGGGCACGAGAGTTTCCGGCAGCAGGGCGGCCGGACGCGGGCCGGAACGGCCACCCGCGCTGCACGCGGCGACGATCGGGGCGATGCCGCCGCGCGCGGCGGCAACGGCGGCGTTCTTCAAGACCTCACGGCGGGAAACGGGATCAGGGCGATTCATGTTGGAACTCCGAACGGGCGGCCAGGAGTATACCCGCTGACGTTTCAATGTCAAATCGTCGATGCGGATTCAGGTCGATAGCACTCCATGGTACCCCGAATCACCCCCCGGTGCCGACCCGCTTCAACAACCGGCCGAGCGCCTCGACGTCGGCGGCGGCCAGGCACGCCATCTCGCGTACGAGACCCTCGACATGGCGCGGAAACACCTTCTTGATGAGGGCGCGACCGGGGGTCGTCAATTCAACGGTGACGTAGCGCCGATTCTCCTCGTGACGCGTGCGCCGGATGAGGCCGCGCTTCTCGAGGTTGCGCACGACGACCGTGATGTTGCCGCCGCTCTTCAGGAGCTTCTCGCCGAGTTCCTTCTGGCACATGGGGCCCAGGTGGAGCAGCACTTCGAGGACGCCGAACTGGCTGATCGTGAGATCGACCTCGGCCAAGTGCCGGTGCGTGCGCTCGGTCAAGGAGTCGGCGGCCCGGATGAGCTTGATGTAGGCATCGAGCGCCCGGATTTCGTCGGCCGGGCCTTGGTGGTGGGTGCCCACGTCGGCCATTCAACGGGCAGGGGCGATCTCGCGGGCGGAAATCCGGCGCGAAGCCCGGTGGGCCGTATCCTCCGGCGATGCGACGCCTCCTCATAGCCGTTCTCGCCGGATCGTGCCTCTTCCTGTCGCGCGCGAGCGCGGAGGACCCGCCGGTGGCGGCGGGATTCGCGCACATCAAGTCGCATCGGATCACGGCAAGATTCGATCCGGTCTCGCACCGCGTGATCGCGACGGACACGCTCACATTCGACGTCACGGAGGGCCGACGCGTCGCGGTCTCGATCCCGGGCACGCTACTCTCGTCGATGCTCGGGGTCGTGGAACGCTTCGGCAGCGGGTTCGTGTACGTGGGACCGCTGCCCGACGACAACCGTGTCGAGATCACATACGCGAAGTCGATCTTCGACGCCGTCGAGAAGAAGGACGATCTGTCCTGGGTCGTCGGCGATTCGACGAAGGGACTCGTGTCCGAGAAGGGGATCTATCTGACGGGAGCCAGCGGCTGGTATCCGACTGACAATGTGGGTGAGCCGCGCCTCGCGCGCTTCGACGTGACGACGTACGTGCCCGAGCCGTTTCTCGTCGTGACGCAGGGGCGCGTGCCCGAACGATCGCGACTGCTCGCGCCGAAAGGATGGTCGTCCGAGAAGGACGTCGTCCCCCCCACCGCGAAAGAGGGCGAGGAAACGACGGCGTACGCGGTGTCGTCGGTCGTCGCGCAACTGCCGACCGACGATCTGGCGCTCTCCGCGGGTCCCTACAAGGTTTCGACGCGCGTGATCGAGGGGATCGACGTCTCGACGTACTTCCTCGAAGGCGAGGCCGACGCGGCGCCGCTGTGGCTCGACGCGATGGAGGAAATCGTCCAGCGCTACGAGTCGCGGCTGGGCACGTACCCGTTCCCGAAGTTCGACATCGTCGAGAATTTCTTCCAGACGGGCTACGGGATGCCGTCCTACACACTGCTCGGCGACGAGGTGATCCGCTACGTGACGGCGGGGGCCAAGGGCTCGGGGGGGAAGATCCCGCCCGGCTACCTCGACCACGAGTACGTGCATGGCTGGTACGGGAACGGGCTGTTCGTCGATCCGAAGGACGGCAACTGGTGCGAGGCGCTGACGAGTTACTTCTCGAACTACCTCGCGAAAGAACTGGAGTCGGCCGACGCGGGGCGCGAGTACCGCCGCGGCGTGCTCGAGAAGTACGCGTTGCGGGTGAAGGCCGCGAGCGACTACCCGGTGCGTTCGTTCAGGACGAAGACGGAAGACAAGGACAACGACGTCGGCTACGGCAAGGGTTCGATGGTGTTCCATGTATTGCGCAAGAAACTCGGCGACGCCGAGTTCTTCTCGCGCGTCAAGCGGTTCACGGAATCACGGCTCGGGACGTACGTTTCGTGGACCGACTGGCTCGCTGCGCTCGACGGCGAGTGGGCGCGGCCGTACCTCGAACGCACGGGCCTGCCGGCCGTGCGCATCGCGTCTGCGACGTCGTGGCCGGGCCCGAAGCGAAGCCTCAATGCAGACGTGCGGGTCGAAGTCGTCATCGACCAGCCCCGCGGCGAGGCGCCGTGGCCGAGCGTGGCCGTGCCGCTCTCGATCGACGGCGAGTCGGTCGGATTCGTCGACATCGTCGGGAAATCCGGCGTCTGGCGGGGCAACGTGAACGGCATCCCGAAGTCGGTCGAGATCGACGCGGCATATGACCTCCTTCGCCAGATCACGCCGGGTGACCTGCCCGCGTGCTTGAACCGCACCATCGAGGCGGAGAAAGGCGTCGTGCGCTGGACGGGGGCAGCCGCCGTTTTCGAGCCGTTGGCCCGTCGGCTCGCTCAAGACAAGGGTCTCGAGATCGCCGCGAGCGGAGCCGCCGAGCCGTCGGACACGCGCCCCGTCGTCGATCTGCGCGTGCTCGGCGAGACGGAGCGCTTTGCGTGGCCGACGGGCGCAACCAATCC
>JANNRO010000016.1:0-4692 GCA_031401505.1 Planctomycetia bacterium | reverse complement strand
CGGGGGCCGTCGTCGTCCGTTGTTTACCGGAGGTGTCTGACCCGTACGGGAAACAACGGTGGGGGCGGGGGACGCAGCAGAATGCGGGGGCGACGCGGGCGACCGGAGAGGTGTTGTTGTTCCTCCACGCAGACTCGAGGTTGCCTGCAACGGCGGCGGCGCGGATTCGGAGAGTGTTGGTCGATCAAGGCGTGGTCGGCGGGAGATTCGACGTTCGGCTCGATCGTGGAGGGCTCCTGCTGCGGACCGTCGAAGGCATGATCAATTGGCGCTCGCGCCACACCGGCATCCACACCGGCGATCACGCGATCTTCGTGCGGCGGAGCGTGCTCGAGCGAATGGGCGGATTCGAGCCGATCCCGCTATTCGAAGACGTTCGATTGACGGCACGGTTGCGGCGCGAGGGGCGGGTCGTCGCGCTGCGGGATCGCGTGACCACCAGCGCGCGGCGCTGGGTCGAGGGCGGAACGTGGCGCACGATCGTCCGCATGTGGTGGCTGCGCGCCGCGCACGCCAACGGCGCCGACCCTGCCGACCTCGCGAAGCGCTACAGCCGCAGATCGTGACCGCGCGGATCGCGGCGCAGCCGATCGAGGTCGTCGACGGTGTCGATGTCAGCGAGCGTTTCCAGGAACTCCACGGTTCGACCGGCGGCGCGGGCGAGACTCTTCGTCGCCTCGAGCACGGCGCTCGTCGACCAAGGCACGTCGTGGAACAACTCCGGCGTGGGACCCCGTGCGCCCAGCAACCAGAACCCGCCGTCGGCGGCGGGGCCTAGCACCACGTCGGCGCGCGAGAGCGCCGCGAAGGCGTCGGCGGGATCGCGGCGCGTGAAGCCGGGACAATCGGTGCCGACGACGAGGACGAACTTCGCCCCCTCGGCGAAGCCCTCGTCGAACGCACGGCGCATGCGGTCGCCGAGGTCGCCCGACCCCTGCGGACGAATACGAATCGACGACGGGACCCACGTCCGCGCGCCGGGGGCTTCTTCGTCGGGCGTCACGCGGATCTCGGCGTCGATTCCGCCGGAAAGCGTCGCGAGGTCGACGGCCATCTCGACTTCGGCCAGCACGTGCGAAGTGAGGCGACGGTGAACCGCGAGGGACGCGTCGGGGCCGATGACGGACGCGAGGCGCGTCTTGACGAAGCCCTTGATCGGCGCCTTCGAAAGCACGACGATGCGATGGGGGCGAGGCGTCCCCGCAGGCGTGGGCCGAGGCGCCGTCACGAGAGGTAGGGCGCGAGGATGGCCGCGAGGCGCGTGCGGGCCGCGTCGGGAATCGCGCGAATCGGCGTCACGAGACCTAGGCGCAAGGCGTGTCGGCAACCGCAATCGCCCGCGGGCGCGCAGGCGACGGCGGCCGCCACCGCGCGGGAGGCGGCGCCGGCCATCTCGCGGATCAGACGCAGGATGTCGGGGGCTTCGACGCCGCGCTCTTCGCGCCTCCACGCGTCGTAGTCGGTCACGAACGCGAGCGTCGCGTAGCACATCTCGGCTTCGCGTGCGAGTCGCGCCTCGGTGCCGTTGGTCATGCCGACGACGTCGCAGCCCCAGTGCTGGTGGAGGCGGCTTTCGGCGCGCGTCGAAAACTGCGGGCCCTCCATGTTGAGGTAGGTGCCGGTCTCGGTGACGTGGAGCCCGGCCGAGCGGGCTCCCGCGATCCACGCGGCGCGCAGCCCCTCGCAGAACGGGTCGGC
Source organism: Planctomycetia bacterium (assembly GCA_031401505.1). Taxonomy (GTDB): domain Bacteria; phylum Planctomycetota; class PLA2; order PLA2; family JAEUHO01; genus JANNRO01. The sequence goes on along the minus strand of JANNRO010000016.1, from coordinate 2,994 downwards.
GAAACCCACGTGCGCCACGACCCCGTCGCCGAAGAACGAGAGGTCGCGTCGCTTCGTGCGATCGATCAACTGGTCGAGGACGACGACGCTGCGGGGCGGGATGTTCTCGCGCAGGCTTCCGACCGCCGAGACCGCGAACACCTGGCGCACGCCGAGCGAGCGCAGCGCATAGAGGTTGGCACGGTAGGGGACGTCGGTCGGCGAATGCTCGTGGCGGCGTCCGTGACGCGCGAGGAATGCGACCCGGCAGCCGGCGAGCGTGCCGAGGCGAATGGGCGCCGACGGCGCGCCGAACGGGGTCGAGAGCGCGACGTCGTGGACGTTCTCGAGCGCCTCGATGTCGTAGAGGCCCGTGCCTCCGATGATGCCGATCTCTGCGTGGGAATCGACCATCCCGAGAGCGTACCTCGACGGGCCGCTCTGGAGCGCATCGCTCGTCGTCGGTAGACTCCCCGCTCTCCCGGGACGAACCAATGACCGACGGGTACTACCACACGCACGATCTCGGCCGCTTCGGAGAGGTCGGAAACGCCGCGGGCCCCCTGTTCGAGAAGTTCATGGGCTGGTACGCCGCCGCCATGGGCCCCGGCGCGCTCTCCGAGCGTGAGAAGTCGCTGATCGCGCTCGGCGTCGCGCACGCCGTTCAGTGCCCGTACTGCATCGACGCCTACACGCGCGCGTCACTCGAAAAGGGCAGCAATCTCGAGGAGATGACCGAGGCCGTTCACGTCGCGGCCGCCATCCGGGGTGGCGCCTCGCTCGTCCACGGCGTACAGATGCGCAACACGGCCGCGCAGATTTCGATGTGATTCGGCTCGAATGACCGTCCTCGTTACGAAGTCGCTCGCGGCGCGCCGCGACCCGCTCGCGTCGAGCGCCGAGCAGATCCGCGTGCTCGACGCGCTCCCCGGCCCGCGCTTTCACGAGGCGCTGGCCGGAGTCGGCCTTCACCCGCTGCGCGCGACGGGGCTCTCGGTCTTCCAGATCAACGTCGGAAAACTGTGCAATCAGACGTGCCGCCACTGCCATGTGGACGCGGGTCCCGACCGCCTCGAGATGATGACGCGCCCGACGGCCGAGGCCTGTCTCGCCGCGCTCGAACGAACCGACGCTCCTACGGTCGACATCACGGGGGGGGCGCCCGAATTGGCCCCGGTGTTCCGGTTCCTGGTCGAGGGAGCGCGGGCGCTCGGCCGCCATGTCATCGACCGGTGCAACCTCTCGGTGCTGCTGCTACCGGGGCAGAAGGACCTGGGCGAGTTCCTGGCGCGGCATCGCGTCGAGGTCATCGCGTCGTTGCCTTACTTCCAGTCGCGCGAGACCGACTCGCAGCGTGGCGAGGGGGTGTTCGACGCGTCCGTCCGAGGACTCCGGCTGCTCAACGAGCTGGGCTACGGCTTTCCCGGGTCCGGCCTTGTCTTGAACCTCGTCCACAACCCCGTCGGGGCGTTCCTGCCGCCGCCGCAGGCGGAACTCGAGCGACGCTTCAAGTCGGAACTCTTCCGCCGCCACGGCATCGTGTTCGATCGGCTCTTGACCATCACGAACCTGCCGATCAGCCGCTATCTCGAGTACCTGCGCACGTCGGGCAACCTCGAGGCCTACATGGCGCGACTCGCCAGCGCGTTCAATCCGTCGGCCGCCTCGAACGTGATGTGCCGAACGATGATTTCCGTCGGCCATGACGGGACGCTCTATGACTGCGACTTCAATCAGATGCTCGATCTCCCGGTCTCGTTCGGCACCCCCCGGCACGTGCGCGACTTCGACCCGGTGGCGCTCGCGACGCGGCGGATCGTGACGGGGCGCCACTGTTTCGGCTGCACGGCCGGTCAAGGATCGTCCTGCGGGGGTACGACCGCCTGACGCCACGCCCGCCTGACGTCGCGGACGGCGAAAAAGGTGAACCGAGGGGGGGGCCGCGTCGTCCGATCAGGGAGGGTGGGGGGCGACGCGCCCGTGACTTGTCGCGGGTACGCTCCCCCGGATTCAGATTTCGGTCATGGGCGGGCGGGGCCGGTCGTTCGTAGGCAGGGTTTCCGACGGGAGGGCGTATGGGACGGGCGTCGATGCTTGCGCTGCCGGTACTCGCCGTACTCGGAGTCGGGGGGTGGTGGTTCGTCGGACGGGAGTCCCATTCGACGCCTACCTCGCTGCTTGACGAGGCGCCGCCGACCGCCGAAGAGGAGAATCCTTCGGACATCGCCGACCTGAAGGCCGGCCCCCGTGCGGTCACGGTCGCGAGCGCCACCGTCGCGAACTCCCCTCACCGGATCGAAGGCGTGGTGCTCGACGAGAAGGGAAAGGCGGTCGCCGACGTCACCGTCCGCGCGCACACCTACGGAAAGATCAAGGACCCGGACGACATCGCGTCCTGGGGCGACCCCAAGGCTGACGACGCCGTGCGCAAGGAGTTCGCCGGAATCGACGATCCGAAGGCGTTCGACGGCTCGAACGACCCGACGGCGAAGAGCGACAAGGATGGCAAATTCGCGATGAGCGTGCCCGAAGCGGGGAACTACGAAGTGGCGGCACTGCCCGCCGCCGGCCGCGTCAGCACCAAGGCCTGGGCCAACTCGACGAAGGACAAACCCGTCGTCCGCGTGACGGTGCGGTTGCTCGCCGGCGTGGCGCTGACGGGTCAGGTCGTCGATGCCGATGGCAAGGGCATCGCGTCGTTCGTGAGCGGGAGCTGGATCGTCGCGGGCACCGACAACCCGTGGTTGAACACGGTCGAGGTGCCGTCGACGGCGACCGATCCGAGTGGAGCCTTCACGTTCGTGTCCATTCCGGATGGCAAGGGCACGCTGACCGTCAAGGTCGCCGGCCGCGGCACGTTCACCGGGTTCCTGGTGACGACGCCCACAAAGGAGGCGGTGATCCTGAAGATCGGTGCGTTGGGCGTCATCCGAGGGCGGGTCACCGACGCCGCGGGGCAAGGCATTGCGGGTGCCGACATCTCGTTGACCACGTCGGCGGCGAAGCCGCCCCCGG
>JANNRO010000015.1:0-2722 GCA_031401505.1 Planctomycetia bacterium | reverse complement strand
CGAGGTGGCAGGAACTGGCCACGTTCACCGACGCCGTCACGAGTTCCGTCGCGCAGTTGTCGTGGCGCAAGGCGTCGGCAATCACGGTCGCCAGGCTTCGAGCCGAAATCACGAAGGCCTATGGCGACGACAAGTCGTTCGTGGTGACGGGCATCACCGACCTGCCGTCCAACGGAAATCGGCCGCTGGCCGGCCTCCTCGTGGACGCGACGCAGGTACTTCCGGGAGAGGCGCCGCCTGCCGGCCCGGCCGGTTCGGCGCCGCCGATGCCGCCGCCGCCCGTCACATGGCACGTGCAAGCCGCGCACTTCCTCGGAGGCGACTACGAGTACCGCCTCTACTCGTCGGTCAAGGCGACGCTCTACTCGCGCCTCCAGCCCGGCATCGCGAAGATGGTCGAAGGCGTCTCGATGAAGCTCTCCGCGGCGGCAACCTCTCCGCGCGGCGAGGGGGTCTTCCGCGACGAGACGGTGGGCTTCGCCTGCCAATACCCGGGCGGGTACGGCGTGCGGTGCCCGGATCGCAACGTCCATCTGGTCGAGTTCGCGGGCGGGACGCCGGGCCCGGTGCTCGCGGTCGATCGCGTCGACTCGGCGGCCGAGCTCGAGGCCGACGCGCAGGCGGTTTCCGACGTCTACACCGCGACCGACGTCGGCGGCGAAGCGACGCTCGCGCGATCGGAAATCGCCGGACGCCCCGCGGCGCTCGTGGCCGCGAAGGCACGGATGGGAGCGAAGGATCAGGTCTTCTTCGTCGCGATCGTCAAACGTGGCCGCGACTCGTTCCAGTTGCGGTGCACGGCCGACGCGACGCAGGAGGCCGACGCGAAGTCGGCCTTCGACAAGTTCGCGAAGTCGTTCATTCTCTCCAACCCCGCGGCTGCGCCGACCGCGACCGACGAGGGCGACAAGTAACGCGCCCGCGGGGCGCCCTACCGCATCGGCACGCGCGTCGTGACGCGCGCGGCGATCGATACATCGGCCTGGAACTGGATCCGATCGCGCTCGGGCGACAGCAGCCGGAGCGTCCACGCCCCCGGAGGCAGACGTACGTCGATGCGCCCCGGTGCGGCCCAACGCGTCGTGTCGAAGATCTGAACGCGGACTTTCGGTTCGTCGGGTGTTTGCATTTCGAGCGGCCACGGCGTCTCTTCGCCGGCGACGCCGCCTTCGACCGGGATGGTCAACTCGGCGAGCCCGGTCCGGCTCTCGTCGTCGGCGCGATCGAGCGTCAGATCGACGCGTGACTCGACGAGTCCGGACGCAACCGTCGCCCTGGCGATGGCCGGTGCGAATCCCGGCGCCGAGACGACGATCGTCGCGAAAACGGGTCCGTCCGCGACGAATCGGGGAATCCTCACGCGGGTCGTCGCGTGTCGAAGGTCTACGCCGAAGCCCCACGGGTGCGAGTCCGCGTCGGTCGTCTCGAACCACAGATTCGCACGTTCGGTCGGGTCGCCTCCCCGCTCGTTCACGCGGAGGTCGATCGCGACGCCGGGAACTGCAACACCATCTTCGATCAAGATCTCCGACATGGCATCGTCGATCAGGTAGAGCGGGCCGTCGAGCGAGGGATTCTTGACGAACCAACGATCATCTCTCGACGCGACCTGCCAGCGGGCGATCCATTTCGGTCTCGGAGCGCGAATCCGGAATTGCCCGCTGGCGTCCGTCACGCCCTCGACGTGCGTGACGTGGACGCCGCGCCGTCCGACCACATGCAGCGCGAGATCAAGATCTTCGTCGAATACCGCATACGGACTCACCATGCCCGACGTCAGGAGAATGGCGAGGTCGCCGACTCCGCGACCGTCCCGATCGACGACGCGACCCCGGACGAAGATTCCCTCCGGGACTTGGAATTCGGTCGTCGGGAGTACCGAGCCCGCCAACTCGAATCGAACCTCGTTCGGCCATCCTGGGACGGAAACGACGATTGCGCCGGACGAACCCTCCCCCAGCGTCCCCCCGAGTTCGGCGACGCCGCCGGGACCGATCGGGCTGGAATCGATCCACTCCGTTTCCGCGGGCATGCCGCTCCCGGCAGCGTCGATCTGCACCCAGAGCACGGTTCCCGACGGCGCGTCGCGGCCGTCGGGCAGTCGGACGTGAACCCGTCGGACGACGGTCCCGTCCGCGGATCGCGCGCCGGGGTCGACTCGAGTCTCGTGGTCGACGTGTTTTCGCCGCGACGGGCCCGGCTGCAGGTCAACGGGCCGCGGCGGGACATTGGGTACGGAGGGCGAGCCCGTCGTCTCGTCCGATCGGACGCTCGTCGCGGATCGTCGCCACCAAGTGCCGAGCGCGGCGAGTACGGCGAGCGCGACAAGGATCGTCACGAGTCGGGAGCGGCGTGAGCCCATCGGGGCGTCCATCGTACGATTCATGCGTGCGACGTGTCGTGGTCATCGTCGGAGTGCTGGTTCTTGTTGTCGGTGTCTGGTTGCTGACGCGACGGGGCCCGAGTCCGACGCCCGACGTGGCCGCCATTGCGGACCCAGATCGACGGGAGCCGTCGGACGATGTGAATGCCGTCTCGACCGGTGGTGAGTCCTCGAGCGAAGGCGAATTGAAGGGCCGACGCGCGGGCGTCGTGGAGGAACTCGTCTCGTCGGATGCGGGTCCCGTCACCGATTCGGCGATCCCCATCCCCGCACGACCTCACCTCCGCCGGACGATCCTCGACGTGGACGGAGCGCCCGTCGCGGGCGCCAAGGTCGAGG
>JANNRO010000014.1:0-4318 GCA_031401505.1 Planctomycetia bacterium | reverse complement strand
GGAACGACGTTGCGCAACCAGATCGTGCCCGCGGGCCCGCATTGCACGACGCGGCGACCCTGAAGCCTCGCGTCGTTGACGAGCGCCTGCCATCGGTCGAACGGCCAACGCTTGTTGGCGTGGGGCTTGGCGAGGACGTGGGGCTCGACCAGGATCGCGCCGGCATAGGGCGCGGCGAATCGCCGCTCCTCCGGTGTCAGGACGAGTTCGGCCGGCCGGGGTTCGTAGGCCTTCCACGTGTAGCGTTCGTCGGACTTGGCGACGATGTACGGCCGGGCACCGGGCGCGTTCAGCACGATCGTCGTGTCGGGGCCGTGGTCGCGTGCGATGGCCGAGTTGCCCTCCCACACCTCGCTCCAACGGGGCAGACCCTGCCGATCGACGATCACGACGCGCTTGCCCGTCTCCCGGTAAAGGCGGGCCGCCTCGCCGGCCGCCATCAGTTCGTCGCCCCATCCCATGTCCGGGTCTCCCACCGCGCAATGGCGGCGCGATGCGCTACGGGCGAGTCGAGGCGCGAAGGCTTGCCAACGCGTCCGCGATCCGTTCGGTCGCGCTTCGATCGGAATCGAGCGCCAGGTGCTCGTCAAGAAACGTCCGAAAGCGGGCGCGGGGGGGCGCGAGTTGGTCCCACTCGGCGCGAAGTGCCTCGACGAGCGGACGCACGCCCGTCGTGTTGCAAAACGCGCCGCGCGGCTCGTCGAACGTATCCATCTCGAACGGCGCGATCGCCTCGTCGCGGTGACACACGCCCGGAATCCCCATCGCCAGCGCTTCCAGGAGGACCGTGCTCGGCGGGCTGATGACGACCCAAGCGCCCGGCAACAGGTCGTAGACCGAACGCGGATCGACGGGCCAGTCATACGTCGCGCCCACGTCCGACGGGTGACGACTGACGACGAACGACGCCCCGACGGCGTCGCACGCCGTGCGGACCTCGGTCATCCAGCGCAGGCGCACGTCCTCGAGCACGACCCCCTTCGGGCCGAGCCCGCGTTGCAACGAGAGATTGACCAGCACCCGCTTCGACTCCGGCGTGCCGCGCTCGCGCGTGACGTACTCGTCGAATCCCGGGAAGCCCGTGATCACGAGGCCCGTGCGTCGCATGCGGGCCGCCGTGAACCGACCGGCGCACAAGACGGTCGACGACGTCGTATACGGGTCCGGATACCGCGTGAAGTTGATCACCGGATGGGCGAGCGCCGCCGTCGCGACGCCGACTCGGTTCGCGTGCTCGACGAGTCCACGGATGACGTCGTCCACCTCGCTGCGCACCACGAGGACGCGCGGCTTCGCGTAGCCCGCGACATACCGCTCGATCGGCACGAGATCGAGTGACGCCTCGTCGGCGGCGCGCGCGGTCCGTGCGTCCGGCGCGGCGCCCGAGCCGACCCACGCCGAACGCAGGCCCCGAGCACGGAGTTCGCGAGAAACGACGCCGATCTCCCGAAGTTGGTACTCGCGCAGCGTCGCGAAGACGACGTCGTAGTCGGCCGAGCCGGCCACGTCGTCGAGCGTCCACGAGGGGGCCGCCGATCGAGCGCGGGCCCCGCGCGTCGGACGCGCACCTCGGAAGAGTCGGGTCCACTTCATGCGATCCGCCGCCTCGCGATCCGTGGGTCGTGGTGCTCGGTCATCGCCGACTGTTCTCGCTGGAATCGGACGCGGATGCGAGTCCGTCGTCGCCTGCGGCAGCGAACGAACGAAGACGCTCGGTCGAGTCGCCGCGAACGTATGATCGCCGCCCTCCCGCTCCGGGCACCTGCGACGCGCACATGGATCTCGGCCGCCTCGTTTCCGTCGTCGTATCGCCCCGGGAGCGGTTCAGTTCGATCGTCGCCTCGCTCGAGAGCCTCTTCGCGACGGTGCCCGAGGCCGTCCGGGTCGTCGTCGTCGAAGGTGCCACACCGGCGTCGATTCGCGCGCGCCTCGCGTCGATGGCCGCATCGCGCCCCTTCGAGTGGGTGAGCCTCGAGCGGATGGTGATCCCGAGCGTCGCCCGCAACCTCGGCGCGGCGCGCACGACGACGCCCTACGTCGTCTTCGCCGACAACGACATCCACTACGAACCCCTTTGGCTCGAGGCGCTCGTCGAGAACGCCGAGAGCTCCGGCGCCGGCGCCGTCGCACCGTTGATCTGCATCGGACCTCCCCGGGCGACGACCATCCATCACGCGGGCGGGGCGTTCGAGGCCACCGAGTCCGACGGACGGATCGTCCTCGGCGAAGTGCATCATCTGTCGGGCGTGCCGATCGGCGAGTTCCGCGGCGAGGCGGCACCGGCCCGGACGGACGTCTGCGAGTTTCATTGCTGTCTCGTCCGACGTCGGTTGCTCGACGCCATGGGCGGGTTCGACGAACGCCTGATCACGCGGGAGCAGATGGATTTCGGCCTGCGCTGCAAGGCGCTCGGCGCGAAACTGACCTTCGAGCGGAAGAGCGTCGTGACCTACATGGCGTTCGAGCCGTTCGACGCACGGGATCTCACGTACCACGTGTTTCGATGGGCGGATGCGCTGGTAGTCCAGTCGCTGGATGCGTTCGAGACGACGTGGAACATGCGGCTGGATCGGGACTACATCCGCTTCACGTGGATCGGCCGTCATCGATCGAGGGCGGTCGCGACCCGACATCCGATCTGGCGCCGGGTGATCGGGCGACGCGGCATCGACCGTTGGTTGACCCCGCGCTACGAAGCTTCGGTCGAGGCCGACGTCGAAGCGGCGCGTGTGCGCGCAGAGTCGTTCACGCCGAGCCCTTCGCCCGCCACGGCACGCGCGCTCTTCGGACTGCCCGTCGCCGACGGCGCCGCGTAGGGGCGACGCGGCCGCGCTCGGCAACGCCCCCGGCCGCCGCTTCGCGACGTCTTCGCGACGTCTTCGCGAGCGCGGGCGCCGTTACGGCGTGAAGCGGCCGAGAGTCCGACGCCACCACGGGGCGTCCGGCCGCTCGGTCGGAGGCGGACGATCCGGAACCACCTCGGATTGGTCGAGAACGAGACGACGGCGCGCATCCGGTCGGCGTTCGATGAGCCAGCGATAGCCGTCGAGGTAGACGTCGAGAAAGCCCGGTTCGTGGGCGGCGAGAAATCGCCCGTGTGCGTCGAAGCCGCCCAGCGTATGCCTCACCCTGCGTGCGTCGAAACGGCGGTGGACGCGGTCCATCTCGCGGCGCACCGCGCGTTCGTCAGCGGCCGTTCGGCCGGCGCCGACCGGGCGATCGTGACGGATCGAGACCTCGTCGATCACGAAGATCCCGCGATAGTCGGTGAGCCGCCCCCACGCGTCGTCGAGCCCCCATCCGCAGCCCGATTCGCCGGCCAGAAACGTGGGCAGGAGATCTTCGAGCACGTCCCTTCGGAAGCAGGGAGCCATGACCTCGACGAACGTCGTCGCGCGCGCGGTGAAGGCTCGGTTGCGAAGCGTCAGCAGATGCGAGTACTGCGAGTCCTCGGTCAGTGCGGGTTGCGCGATCGCCGCGTCGCGGCGACGGCAGGCCTCGAAGAACCGCATGATCTCGGGGGCGGTCGTCTGCAGGTCGTCGTCGGGGAGCCAGATCCGGTCGTACTCGCGCCAGACGGGCACCTCGGTCAGGAACGCGTGGAGGCCGGTCCACTTCTGGCCGGGGCGCGTGCGCGCGAGGTCGGGGCGATCGCAGACGAGCGGCATGTCCTGGTACGGGCACAGGAACAAGTCGAACGTGCGAGGCTCGGCGGCGGCGATCCACGACGGGTGGTGCGACGCCCGACCGCACCGGACGACGACGAGGTCGCGATTCACGCGACGGCTCCCGAATCGACCGAGGGAGCGACGCTCGCGAGCCATTGTGTCGCGCTCGCGAGCGCCTGCGCGACGACCTGGTCCATGTTCAGGTAGCGGTACGTGCCGCATCGGCCGATGAACCTCAGGTTGCGCTCCCGCTCGGCGAGCGCGTGATAGCGCCGATAGAGCGCGACGTTGCGACCGTCGCCGTCCGCGACCGGGTAGTAGCGCTCGAACGCGTTTTCCCGGTAGTCACAGGGCTCCTCGAGCGTCACCGTCTTGCGTCCGGTCCGACGCACGACGTGCGCGGGGAGCAGGCTCCAGTCCGACTCGCGCGTGTGAGGCGAGTCGTCGGCAAAATTGACGAGCGGAGTCGGGCCGAGCACGAGATCGGAGGGCACCGTGCGGTGATGGAATCGAATCGACCGGTAGGGCAGCGGACCGAGTTTGTAGTCGAAGTATTCGTCGATCGGCATGCTGTTGAAACAAAAGGCGTGACTTCGAAGCATGTCCTTCGAGAATGCCGCACCGTTCGTCACGCGGATGCCGGGATGGTC
>JANNRO010000013.1:0-14594 GCA_031401505.1 Planctomycetia bacterium | reverse complement strand
CGATGGATCTCGGGGGCGCTGAACGGATCGACGGTGACGCCGAACGAGGCGGCGACCAGACGCACCGTGTCGGCGTCGGTCACGTCGATCGGGTCGAGCGCCGCATCGATCTTGGCGACGGAGCCCGATTTGACATCGCAGGTCTCGCGATGCTCGAGAAACCCGTTCTGCTTCAGCACGATCTCGTGCGGCCCTTCGGGGAGCGAGATGGCCATCGGTGTCGCACCGGACGGCTTGCCATCCACCCACACCTCCGCCGCCGGCAGGCTGGCCAGATTGACCGTGCCGCCGACGTTCGTCGCGGCGCCCTCACCACCACCAGCAGCGCCGCAACCGGCGATCCACATCGCGCAACCAGTCACCGCGATCTTCGCGGAACGACCCCAAACGTGGAATCCACGCATCATTTTCCTTTAGCGCCTTTTCTGACGCCTTTTCGTGTTCCACCCCGATCCGCTCCCACGCCGCACCCATCGACCGGACCCCGAGGGGAACTGAAGCCCATTCTTGAACCAGCCGAGAAGGCCTCGATTCCGACCGCCCGCACACGTCCGTTCGTGCGGCTTTTCCTACGGGGGCGCCGGATGACTCGACGGAGCCACGGCGAGACAGGTCAGGTCGTCGGCCTGCGGCACGTTGCCCGTGAACGAAGCGACGGCCTCGGTCAACTTCGCGACCAATTCGACCGGGACCGCCGACGCCGACGAGACGACTGCCGTCACGCGCTCTTCGCCGAATTGTTCGCCCGCGGGACCGACCGCATCGAAGAACCCGTCGGTCAGGATGACAAGCGTTTCGCCCGGCTCGAGCGTCTTCGTCACGGGTGCATAGGACTGTCCCGGAACGATGCCGAGCGGCACGCCGAGCGCCTCTTCCCATCGCGTGACCCGACCGTCGCGCCCGCGCACGAGGGGAGCCAGATGGCCCGCGTTGGCGAACGTCAGCCGCCGCGAGGCGGGATCGTAGACGGCGTAGAGCAACGTGACGAACATGCCGCGCGTGCTGCGCCTCGCGACGATGTCATTGACCGACGCCAGCGTGGCGCCGACGTCATCGTGGTAGAGCGCCTCGTACCGGACGTCGGACAGGAGCCGCGCGCCGAACAGCGCGGCGGGGACGCCCTTGCCGGAGACGTCGCCGACGACCAATCCCGTGCGCCCGTCCGGAAATCGGATCACGTCGTAGAGATCGCCGCCGACCTGGAGCGCCGGCACGGTCGCGACGGCGCCGACGAGCCCGGGGGTCTCGGGAAAGGTGCCCGGCAGGAACATCCGCTGGATCTCGGCCGCCGTCTCGAGTTGGCGCCGCATGCGGTCCCGCTCGATCTCGGCCTGTTCGAGGCGCACACGCTCGAGCGACACGGCGGCCTGCGCCGCGAACGCTTCGACCAACGGGACGTCACGCTCGGAGAAGCGCCGGGTGATCAGGTTGCTGTCGACGTAGATCACGCCCAGAATCCCGCGCGCGGTCTTGAGCGCCACGCAGAGGATCGTGCGCAGCGAGAGATTGATGATCGACATGCGGGCCTGATAGGCGTCGGACGACGCCGCGTCGTCGATCAGCCGCGTCGTACCCGACTCGGAGACTTCCTTCACGACCGATTGACTGACCTTGAACTTCGCGGCTTCGAGAGGCAGACCCTTGCGATCGCGCGCGAGCACGAAGCGCAGGCCGTCTCCCTCCTTCAGCATCAGGAAGCCGCGGTCGGCCTTCGTCACCGACACGAGGCTGTCGACGACGGCCGCGAGCAGCGCCTCGGGATCGCGCTCGGCGTTGATGCGGCGCGAGACCTCGAGCAGCATGCGCATGCCCTCGGCGTCGAGGCGTTGCTCGGCGCCCGCCGCGGCCGCGGCGCCGGGGGAGATCGACGACGCCTTCGGATCGACTCGTCCCGGATCGGATGGCTTCGGCTCAGGAGGCGGTGACGAGGCGTTCACGCGATGCTCCGGTCGCCGGGCGTGACGAAGGCCGGCGAGATCGCCCTCTCGAGCACGCCGCGCACGAAGTCAGCCGAGATCCACTCGGGGTGCCGTGCGTCGGTGGCGCGTGCGGCTGCGATCTCGATGCAGTGGGTGACGGCGGTCATGAGCGCATCGTCAGCGACCGGTCCGACACGGGCCCCCGACGCGTCGCGCAGGCGATCGGTGGCGGCCGTGAACGCGTCCCGATCGCTCGCTTCGAGCGCCTGCGTCGCGAGTTCGATCGCGGCGTGGCGACGCCGACTCGAGAGTTTCTCGCGAATCGCGCCGGACATGTCTTCCCCCGCCGCCGCCGCGGCTTCGTACGCCTCGAGCGCCGGCCCGTGCGCCGACCGCAATCGACGCGCGTCGCCCAGCGCCGACCACGCCTCGACCGATTGCGGCTCGGCGCGCGCGGCCTCCGCGAGCACGACCTCGGCGCGGGCCGTGTCGCCGAGCGACCCGAGCACGCTGGCGAGCCCGATCCGTACCGCCGAGTCGGTTTCGCCGTACGCGAGCGCCTTCTCGTACGCGGCACGCGCGGCATCGAGTCGACCGAGTTCGGCCAGCAGGCGACCGAAGTTGGCCCATGCGACCGCGAACTTCGGATCGGTCTCGACTGCACGACGCAACGCCGTTTCGGTGCCCATGAGATCGCCCTTTGCGAAGCGCGCGACGGCGAGGTTGTTCCAGGCCTTCGACCGCGACGGATCGATGCTCACGGCCCTCGAAGCGGCTTCCGCCGCATCACTCCAATCGTGGCCCGACAAATGCGCCGTTGAAAGATTCTGCCAGGCACGGGCACGTTCGGGGTCCTCCCCCACTGCACGGCGATAGGCCTCGATTGCGCCCGCCCGATCGCCCCGTCGCCAGCGCGCGTTGCCGAGGCTGTACCAGGCGAGTGCGCACGTGCCGTCGACGCTGACCACGCGCGTGTAGTGCCGCGCGGCCTCCGCGTAGTCGCGGGCCTCGAACGCCCGATTGCCCGCGCGGAGCGCGTCGGCGAGCGATGCGCCCTGCGACGGGGCGTTGCGCGATCCAGCCGAGGTCGACCCGTCCGAGGACATTGCTTGATGCTACCGCGGCCCCTTCGGACGACGGGCGGTGATCCGGGAGGCATCGCGTTACGCTCTGTCCATGCGCCCGACCGCTCCCGGGTCTTTCTGGCTCGACCGTGACGCCACCCCGCCTTCCCCACCGCTCGTCGGATCGATCGTGGCCGACGTCGTCGTGGTCGGTGCAGGCATCGCCGGCGCCTGTTCCGCGCTGCGCCTGGTCGAGGGCGGAGCACGCGTCGTGCTCCTCGAAGGCGACCGATCCGGGCGGGGCGCCAGCGGGCGCAACGCAGGCTTCCTGCTGGCCGAGTCGGCCGAGACGTTCGCCGAGGTCGCGCGCACGCACGGTCTCGCCGCCGCGCAGGCTCTCCGGGCAGCGGGACTCTCGACTCGCGCCGAAGTCGGGCGCATCGCCGCCTCCGCCGACGTCGGACTCCGGATCACCGGATCACTCCGGCTGGCCGAAGACGACGCCGAGGACGACGACTTTCGCGAGAGCGCGCGCCTCGTGGGGTCGCCCATCATGCATCAGCATCGGACCGAGGTCCCGTCCGCCTATCGGGCGCTCGGCGCGGCCGGGGCGCTCGTCGACCCCGAGGACGGCGAGGTCCATCCGCTGCGCCTGTTGCGCGCAACGCTCGCGCGGGCCGAGGCGGGCGGCGCGCTCGTGTTCGAACGCTCGCCCGTCCTCGGCTTCGACGAATCGGCGGACGGGGTGAACGTCCGAACGCCGTCGGGATCGGTCACGGCCGAGACGCTCCTCGTGACGACCAACGCGTGGATCCCGGGGCTGTTGCCCTCGGGTCCCCTCGTTCGCCCCGTTCGCGCACAGATGCTCGCGGCGCGGGTCGATCCCGGGCCCGACTGGGATCGCCCGGTCTACGCGCACCGCGGCGGCGACTATTGGCGTCGACTGACCGACGGCACCGTACTGCTCGGGGGATTGCGCCGACTTTCGATCGCCTCCGAAGAGACGGGCGACTCACGTCCAGCCGCCCCGATTCAGCCTGCGCTCGACGCCCTGCTTCGCACCCTCGTGGGCGAGGGCCCCTCCGTTCGTGTGATCGCGCGCTGGGCGGGAACGATGGCCTTCACCCCCGACGGCCTGCCCGCGGCCGGCCTCGCGCCGGGTCACGACCGCGTCTTCGTGCTCGGCGGGTTCAACGGACACGGCATGGGCTGGGGCCCGGGGCTCGCGGCGACGCTCGCCGACCGGATCCTCGGGCGCGGCGCGACGCTCGACGCGGCGTTCGATCCCTCGCGCGCGGCGCTCGCGCCGCGATCCGTTCCGCCGTGAGACGGTCGTTGATACGCTCCGATTCGGGTTCGGTTTCGATTTCCGGGCGGGGCGCTCGTCCATGATCCAAGGTCGCGACATCGTCACGCTCGACACCTTCTCCCCGGAGGAGATCCGCTTCATCATCGAGCGGGCTCGGGCGATGAAGGCGGACGGCTTCGGGATGCCGCTCCAGGGGCGCGCGCTCGCGATGGTCTTCTTCAATCCGTCGCTGCGCACGCGCGCCTCGTTCGCGATCGCGTTCTCGAGCCTCGGCGGCACGGTCATCGACCTGACGGCCGAGCGCGACATCTGGAACCTCGAGATGCGCGAGGGCGCGGTCATGGCGGGCGCCGCCGAGGAGCACGTCAAGGACGCGGCGCGCGTGCTCTCGGAGTACGCCGACGCCATCGCGATCCGCTCGCTCGCGCGCCACGACGACTGGGCGATGGAGCGGCGCGACATGGTGCTCGTGTCGTTCCAGAAGCACTCGAACGTGCCGCTCTTCAACATGGAGAGCGTGCTCGAACACCCGTGTCAGGCGTGGGGCGACGCGTTGACGCTCGAGGAGGAGTTCGGCGAGTTGCGCGGGCGCCGCCTCGCGCTGACGTGGGTCTACAGCCCGACCGCGCGCCCGCTCGCCGTGCCGCACGGCGTCGCGCTGATGGCGGCGAAGATGGGCATGCAATTGACCGTGTGCGCTCCGCCCGGGTACGAACTCGACCGCGGCGTGCTCGACATCGTCGAGCGCAACGCCCGCGAGACGGGCGGATCGGTGCGGTTCACCGAGAGCCTCGCCGAGGCGACCGAAGGCACGCACGCGGTCTACGCCGCGTCGTGGGGCGCGACCAATCTCCACGGCCGACCCGACGAGGAGCGGCTCCACCGGAGCCGCCACACGGACCGGCGCATCACGGCCGATCTCATGTCCCGCACCCAATCCGGTCGCTTCCTCCACTCGATGCCGCTGCGCCGCAACGTGGAAGCCGACGACGCGGTGGTGGACGGGCCCTTGAGCCTCGTGATCCGGCAGGCCGGCAACCGCCTCCACATTCAGCGCGCACTTTTCTCGGAAGTGCTGGCCTAGCGACCCCTCGCGAGAAGGGCGCTGGCGATGCAGAGCAGCGCCACGATCGCGAGCCCTGCGGCGACGACGTACGACAGGAACTCCGGCCGCACGTAGAGCCCGACGGCCGCGGCGCCGAAGACGAGGCCCGCAAGCAGCGTCCCCAGGCGCCAGCGCAGCGAGCGACCGTCGCGAACGGGGGGCGGGGCATCGGTCACGGCGCCGAGGCTACCCGCGTCCCCCGAACGGCGCGAACACGAGGGTGAGCCCGGCCGGCCCGAACGGCAGTCGGATCGGGGGTCGAAATCGCATGGGCCTTCCCTCGGGATCGCCGTAGGTTGGCCCCCGTCACGCTGTGAGCCCGATCCCGATGGCCGACAAACAGAACAAGCTCGCCGAAAACGTCGCGGGGAAGTTCTTCGTCGACGACCAGTGCATCGACTGCGACGCCTGCCGCGAGACCGCGCCCAATTTCTTCAAGCGCAACGACGAGCGCGGCTACTCGTTCGTTTATCGCCAGCCGACGACGCCCGAAGACGAGGCGGTCTGCTACGAGGCGCTCGAGGGATGTCCCGTGGAAGCCATCGGCGACGACGGGCACCCGACGTAGGGCATCAGACGAGGGCGGGTGAGGCGGACGGGGCCGTGACGGCGCCGACGGCCATCGAGGGGCCGTTCAGTTCGGGGTGGCGCAGGTCGTAGGGGCGACGGGCGTCGGCCTCGATCGGGACGCCGCCCGCGTCGGTCGCGATCTCGACCATCGGACGATGGAAGTCGCCGGTCTGACGGATGACACGCGCCGTCGAGCCGTCGTCGAGGTGCACCTCGGTGCCGGCGGGGTAGATCCCGACCGTCCGGATGAAGTGGGAGAGAACCGTCGAGTCGAACTGTCCGCGCATGTCGAGCATCATGCGGAACGCGCGCGGGGGCGACATCGGCGGCTTGTACGGACGGGCGGCCGTCAGCGCCTCGAACACGTCGCAGACCTTCACGAGGTGCGTGACCATCGTCTGCTCGGACTCGGAGCAGGAGCGTGGGTATCCGCTTCCGTCCGTGCAACGGTGATGCCCATAGGCCGCCGCCACGCTCAACGGATCGGCGGTCTTCGTCGCGAGGAGAATGCCCGCGCCGAGCACGGGGTGGCGCTGCATCTCGCGTCGCTCGTCGGCATCGAGTTTGCCCCGCTTGTGGAGCACGTCCCAGGGGATCAGCGATTTGCCGACGTCGTGGAGCAGCGCGGCCGTGCCGACCCGGTAGAGCAGCGCGCGATCGTCGCTCATCGAGCGGGCGACGTCGATCGCGAGCAGCCCGACTCGGATCGAGTGTCCGAACGTGAAGAAATCGTGTTCGGGGTAGTGCGCGAGCTTGTAGAGGCCCCCCGCGTCGTTCTTCATGCCGTCGACCAGGCTCTCGACGGTCGAGCCCACCTGGTGGAGATCCAGATCGCGCCCCTGGCAAACGCAGATCGTGGCGCCCTGGAGCAGATCGACGACGCCCTGATGGAGCGAGAGGAGGTCGCCCGACCGCTCGGTCTCGGTCGACTCGCCCGCGCCGTCACCCAGACCGCCCGACCCGTCGCCTCGACCGTTCTCATAGGGCGGGAGCAGCCGGATCGTCGTGACGTGCTGGGCCGCGAGGTCTTCGTTGACGGCCGCATGCGTCGCGGGTCCGCCGCGTTTGGCGAGCAGATCGAGCAGCGCCGAGACGTCGGCACCGCTGACCGTGTCGGAGAACTCCATGCCGCCGGCGTGGCGATCGTGGACGCGGGCGACGAGGCGCTTGGCGAACAGGCTCGCGCCGAGCAACGGGCGCGCGTCGACGACGATCTGGTTGCCGACGGCGCCGACGACGACGGTGCGGGCACCGCGTTCACGACACAGGACCGCCACTTTCTGCGCCGCTTCAGTCGCCGCCTCGAGCACGCGGGGGTTGCCCGGTCCGTAGATCTGCGAGCTGACGAGCCCGAAGAGGAGGCGTTCGACCAGCGCGAGCGCGGGCGTCGATTCGTTCACGGTACGGGCCTCGCGTCAGCAGCGGCGCGCGCGAACCGCAGGAGGATTTCTTCCGCCGCGCGGCGGATTTCCTTCGGCGCCGCGCCGATCAGTTTGCGCGCGGCGACCGCGCGAAGCGGCGCCTCGGCCAGCGCCGCCGGGAACGAGCCGAGCGCCGCGGTCGCGTACGTGCGCGTCTTGAGATCGAGGACGCCCTCCTTGTCGAGGACCACGCTGCCGAGCGCGGCGGCGGCCTCCGGGAGCAGGTGCTTCGAATCGACGCCGGCGAACCCGTCGGCGCAGAGTCCCTGGAGGAATCGGTCGGTGAACCGGGCCTCCGGCACGACCCGGAGCGCGACCGCGGCCAACGATTTCAGATCGAGCACGCGCAGCGCACGCACGACGCGCGGGCGCGACGCGGCGTCCCCGACGAGGAGTGCCTCGACGAAGGGGAGGATGTCGAACGTGCGGTCGGAAAGGACGCGATCGAGGTTCTCGCCCGTCAACAGGCCGCCCGGCGCCACGTAGCTCGACGCGTGCGCCAGCACCGCCTCGCGACCGAGTTTGCGAGCGACGGCGCCCGCGCGTCCCCCCGCACGGACGTAGGTCGAGAGGCAGCGTGGAAAGAGCGCGACCGCGACGTCGAACGTGATCGGCGAGGTACCCGGGCGATAGTCGAGTCGCGCCGCGTCGACGAGGGCGCCCAGACAGTCCACGCGCGCCGCGTCTCTGGGCTTCGCGGCCAGCGCTTCGGTCAGATGCTTGAGGACGCACGGCGGCGGCGCGGTCTTCGATCGCGCGGCATACGTCGCGAGCAGCGCCCGACGCAGGGCGTCGCGACGCGCACCCGGAGGCTCCTCGAGGAACGCGTGGAACATGACGCCGGACGGATCGACGATGCCGTCGTCGTCCACGAGCTCCGGGATCGCGGCCGGTGGGCCGTCCCGCGCACCGCTCCACTCGTCGAGCACGGAATCGTCGAGGACGAGCAGTTCGTCCAGCGGCGAGGCCTTGACCTTGACGTCGGGCAGGTCGGCGGGCGCAGGAGAGTCCTCGATCGGACGAATGCGCTTGGGAAACACGCGCTCGAGCGTCTGGAAGAAGCGCGTCGCAAGATCGGGTGACGCGTCGATCGACGGCGTCTCGGGCATCTGCGCGAGAATGCGATTCAGTACCTTTCGGACGATCGCGAGTCCCTTCGCCGAATCGAGCCGGGCCTCGATCGGGAGCGCGCGCACGAGGTGCTCGAGTACGTCGGCACCGTTGCGCGACGTGCGGGCACTCCCGACGAGACGGCTCTCGAGGTCGATGAGCGCCGCCGCCAGGTTCGGGTCTTCGAGGATCAGTTCGCGCAAGTCACGCGCGACCGTGTGCACGCCCCGGGGCTTTTTTTTCTCCGGCGGTACGACGGCGGCGACGGGGGCTGCGTCCACGCCCTTCTCGTCGCCCGAGCCCGTGGAAGCGGGAATCGAGGCTCCGGCACCTCCTCCGGCACCCGCGACCGAGCCAAGCACCTCGATCTGATCGGTCGCGTGCTCGGAGTCGTCGACGCCTTCGACGAATCCTTCCGCGTCGAAGACGAGTTCCTGCACCTCGATTCCGGGGATCGGCGCCATCCAAAGGTCGGCGAAGGCGAGGTGGGCGCTGCCCGCGACGCGGGCGTTGCGCTGGAGCGAGCGCGCGAAGGCGACGTACGAGGAGGCGGGGGTCGTCGGCTGGAAGATCACCCGGACGACCGCGGTCGCGAGCAGCGACTCCCGAAGCGCCGCCGGTCCCGGCGGCAACTCGGCCCGTTCCTTGCCGTTGACGATGAGCCCGCGGTCGGCGACTTCGATCACCTGCGGTTCGGACAGCACCGCGGCGGTGTCCTGAAGTCGATCCGAGACCGCCACGACCCGGCCGTGACCGTCGGGGTAGAGCGGAATGGTCCGGACGAACAACGCCAGGACTTCGACGAAATCGGTGCCCAGGATGGCGAAGGGCGCGGCTCCCGCGGGCGCGCCGACGGCGGGCGCGTTCGCGGACCAGACGTCGGTTCGTTCAGAGGACAACGCGGACCCCGGGGTGGGCTCCCGTCGTCTCGAGGCGGACCGTCCGTCCGAGATCGGGGAACCCTCTCTTCGATCGACCGTGCGGGGGGTGCGTCTTGAGGGCCTTCTACGAACGGACCCGGAACGCGAACCAGCCCAGTCCGACCGTGCGACCGGCGCGGTCGACGACGGACCGATACACCCGTCCGGTCGCGCTCGGATCCGCGCCGACCGCCTCGACCTGCCCGAGCATGTCCGCCTTGAAATCCGCGAGGAGCGGCTCGAGTCCCGATGCCGATCGCGCCGCCCGGGTGATCGCACCGAGTACGAGCGGCGCGACGGCGGCGACACAGCGTCCGAGTTCGACGGCCGGAATCGCCGAGGTCGACGCAAGCCAGTCGGCGATCGACGCGGCCTCGTCACCGAGCAATCCGCCGAGGCGAGCGTCGAGCCGCGTCCGATCGAACTGGGCGCGCACCCCGATGCCGGCAGCGTCGAGATCCTCGGGACGACCAAAGCGCGATAGAACGTCCCAGACGGCGTTGAGATCGCCGTCGCGTCGAAGCCGGTGGCGCGCGAGTGCGCACGGGAGGAGCGCGGCGGCCAGCGCGACCGCGCGTGCCACGGCACGACGGCGCTCCCGCTTCGGCCCGATCGGCGCGAGCGCGTCGGCGAGCACGAGCGTCGCGACACGGACCGGACATCGGCGCCCGGTCAGGGCGCGCAGGTAGTGCGAGGTCGTACCCGTCATGACCGACATCGTCGCAGGCGAACCGAAGAGCCGGCGGAGAAGTGCGATCGCGCTCGAACCCGGACGTGGCCCGCGGCCCTACTTCGAATCGGGCGCCTCGTGGACGTGTACCGGTTGCGCGAGGTTGTGAAGATTCGGGTCGGCGAGGAGGAAGGGCCCTCGACGGTTCGTCGCGTCGTCGTCGGGGCGGTACTTGTCGTGAGCCTGCTGTGCCGCGAGCCGGCGCGGTTCGTCACCCAGGTCCTGATACGAGCGCATCGCCCAATACCACGTCTCCCAGTCTTCCGAATCGATCGTCTTGTTGAAGCGATCGACGACCTCGAGACACTCCGTCAACTTGCCCTGCTCGTAGAGCGAACGCATGAGGCGCCGATGCGATTCGCGATCGCGGGGGAACGACTCGAGCACCTTCTTGAAGAGCACCTCGGCGGCCGCGAAGTCGCCGCCGCTCTCGTTCATGCGCGTGAGTCCGAGGAAGAACAGCGTCTTCGGATAGTCCTTCTTGAGGGCGAACGCCTTGTCGAAGGCGTCGCGCGCGCTGGTCCAATCGTTCTTCGCGACCGCGGCGCGACCGACGTTGACGAAGCCGTCGGGGTATTTCGGGTCGACGCGCGTCACCGTCTCGAAGAGATCGGACGCGGCGAACGGCTCTCCCTGGAGCAGGTTCGCGATCCCGAGATCGTTGATGCGGTCGCGATCATCGGGCATCTGGAGTTTCAGCGACTCGGGCGCCGGCGGGGCGCCGGGCGTGCCCTCGGCCGTGATCGGCAGCGAGAGCGTGCCCGCCGCGATGTCCACGATCGGGAGTTTCGCGAGATCGGCCGCGAAGATCCGACCCGGAACGAGGTACTCCTCCTCGAGCTGGTGCTGGATGACGAGGGAGCCGTCCGGCCCGGGGATCGGCGCGTTCTTGATCGTGCCGTCCTTGGTGTTGAGCACGCGGGCCACGCTCGCGGCGACGTCGAGGGCGAACTTCCGGTACCGGAGCGTCGCCGTCAGTTCGAGCGCGCCCGTCGCGCCGTCGGGGACCCGGAAACGGTAGCGAACCACGTCGGCCGTGCCCGGGCCGATGCGCTTGACGTAGATCAACGTGTAGAGGTCGCTCGCGATGCGGCTCACGAACCGCGTGCCGTCGCGGCGCATCCAGTACGCGCGATAGAACTCCGCGGACGGGTCGACCTCGCCCGTCTTCGGATCGAGTTTCCCGCTCGCGAAGAACGCGGGCTGCCCCCCGACCTTCGCCTCGAAATCGACCCAGACTTCGTTGCTGTCCACCGTACCGCCCGGGAATCCGTGTCCGGTCCCCGTGTTGCGGATCACGACGTGGGCCTCGACGATCTCACCCGGTCTGACCGCGGGCTTGATGATCGGGGCCGGCACGAACCGGCGGTTGCCCGAGAGCACGACCTGCGTGATGTCCACGCGCGCGGACGTCTTCAGGAACGTCGAGATCTTGCGAATCATGTCCTCGTCGCCGCGCAGATGCGGGAGCATCGTGTTCGCGGTCGCGAAGAGATGGCTGCGGACCATCCCCTTTTCGTCGGCCGCCGGGTCCTCCCGGTCGTCCACCATCGGCATATGGCAGTCCTGGCAGCGCTTGGACGCGGGCGGGTGATAGAAGCTGCGAGCGTTGCCCATCGAGACGCCGCTGTCGTCATGGGAGTCGTACTCGTCCTGGGCGCGCGCCCAGTGCCAGCGATTGAGTTCGGGCGGCGGCTCGGCCTTGTGACAGAGCGAGCAGTGCGACGACTCGCGGATGTTGGACGGCGTCATGCTCGCGACGTGGGCCTCGGGCTTCAACCGGAGCATCACGTCGTGGGCCTTGACGATCGCGGCGTTGCTGCTCTTCTCGCCGGGATAGACCTTGCGCGATCGCAGCGTGAAGTCGGCGTTGCCGAGCGTGCTGTTCTTCGTCTCGATGGCGTGGCAGACGACGCACGTGAGCCCGGTGCGTGCATCGTCGGAATCGAAGTCGAGCCCCTCGGAGCTCATCTGCGTGCCCGGCCCGCCCTTCGGATCGCTGGTGAACAGGAGCGCCGGGTCGTGGCAGCCCGCACACCACTGCGTGTCCGACTTCGGGAATCGTTCCCGCATGTCGAGGATCGTGGCCTTGTAGAACGGGTTCGTCATCGACGAGTGCCGGTGCGCGCTGCGGCGCCACTCGTCGGTGATGCGGCGATGGCACGTCGCGCAGCTCGCGACGTCGCGGATGTCCTCAGCCGTCAGCGCCAGCCTGCCCGCGCCGCTCGTGACGTTGGACGGCGCGAAGATCGAGTGGGCCGCCTCGGCGGCGACGGCGTCGCCCGAATCGAAGAACGACACGCGACCCGGATCGGCCTTCTCCCAAAGGAGGAGCGCGGCGCCGAGGAGCACGACGGCGCTCCACGACACGCCGAGGATCCAGCCCTTGGCCGGATTGCTGCCGAACATCCGGTGGAGCGCGTAGAGCGCGAAGAGCCCGAAGCCACCGAAGACGTGGATCGCCCACGTCGAGTAGGTCGGCCTCGAAGTCGGCTCGAGGAAGAGCATCGCGCCCGTGCCCGCGACGGCGAGCGCGAGCAACAGCACGCCCGCACCCGAAAGCGCGATGACCGGCTTCCTCCGCGTCTGGGCGATCGCGTGCGGCACGGTGAACACGAGGAGCAGGGGTACGAGCAGCACTCCGACGAGCAGATGCGCCAAGAATGCGCTCGAAGCCGCGGGCGTGCCGCCGGGTGTACCGAGCAGAAAAACGCCGGTGGCGCCGAGCACGATCGACCCGACGACGGTCGCGTGGACAAGCGGCCTCTGCCACGGCGAAAGCACCGAGCGGGGCGCCAGACCGGGGTTCGGGACGGGGGTGGGCGGCGGGAGGGGCGTGGGTGTCACGGGGGGTGGCTCGGCGTGCATTGTGCAACGGCGCGGGGATACGCGAGATTCCGGCGTCGGCGGCCGGGCACGTTTCCGTTCTCCGGGGGGCGGTTCTCTGGGGGGTGGGGGACGGGGCGGTATCCTCCGCGCGCCCCCGGGAGGGCTCCTCGATGTTCACCGGCGTTCGACAGGGTTTCACCGACGAACTGAAGTCGATCGATGACGCCGGACTCAAGAAGTGCGAGCGCGTCATCTCGACCCCGCAGGGGGCCCGAATCCGGGTGGCCGGAGGGCCCGAGACCCTCAACTTCTGCGCGAACAATTACCTGGGACTCGGAAATCACCCCCGACTGATCGACGCCGCGACGAAGGCGCTCTCGACCCACGGCTTCGGCATGGCCTCGGTGCGCTTCATCTGCGGCACGCAGGACATCCACAAGGACTTGGAAAAGGCGCTCGCGACGTTCCTGAAGATGGACGACGCGATCCTCTATACGTCGTGCTTCGACGCCAACGGCGGGCTCTTCGAAACGCTGCTCGGCGAGAGCGACGCGATCGTGTCCGACTCGTTGAACCACGCGTCGATCATCGACGGCATTCGCCTCTGCAAGGCGCACCGATTCCGCTACGAGCACATGGACCTGAAGGATCTCGAGGCGAAGCTCGTCGAGGCGAAGGGAGTCGGCGCGCGGCGTATTCTCGTCGCGACCGACGGCGTCTTCTCGATGGACGGGGACATCGCCGACCTGCGGTCGATCTGCGACATCGCGGAGAAGCACGGCGCGATGGTGATGGTGGACGACAGCCACGCGACGGGCTTCGTCGGAAAAACGGGCCGCGGGACGCCCGAGCATTGCGGCGTCGAGGGGCGGATCGACATCATCACGTCCACCCTCGGCAAGGCACTCGGCGGGGCCTCGGGCGGGTTCACGGTCGCGCGGCAGGAGATCGTCGATCTGCTGCGCCAACGCTCGCGACCCTATCTCTTCAGCAACACGGTGGCGCCCCCCATCGTCGCGGCATCGCACGAGTGCCTGCGCATGCTGTCGTCGTCGACCGCCTTGCGAGACAAACTCGAAGCCAACACGAAGCGCTTCCGCGAGGGCATGACGAAGGCGGGCTTCCAGATCCGGCCGGGCGTGCATCCGATCTGTCCGTTGATGCTCGGCGACGCGAAGCTCGCGGCCGAGATGGCCGACGCGATGCTGAAGGAGGGGATCTACGTGATCGGTTTCAGCTTCCCCGTCGTGCCGAAGGGGCTCGCGCGCATCCGGATCCAGATCTCGGCGGCACACGAGCCCGAGCACGTCGACAAGGCGATCGCGGCCTTCACGAAGGTCGGCAAGGCGATGGGCGTGATTCGGTAGGGCGCCCGCGGGGAGTCGTCGGACGCGGGTCCCGTCGTCGATTCGATTACGGGGGGGCATACTGACGGTCCCGTGGAGGAGGCCGCCGTGCGCACGCTGCGTCGAATCGTCGTCGGATGCCTCGTCGCCGTCGCCGCGACGGGCGCGATCGGATGGGCGATCTCAACGGGGCCCCGCGACGCGGTGGATCGATCGGCGGACGGGACCCGCGTCCGCGACGTGGGTCGGGCGAAGCCGGCGGTCGATGCGT
>JANNRO010000012.1:0-2042 GCA_031401505.1 Planctomycetia bacterium | reverse complement strand
GCGGGGGCGGGGGGACGCCCCCCCTTGGAAGGACGATGTCGATCCCGCACACGTTCGATCACAAGGGCCTGCACCGCTGCATCGCGAGCGGGGATTTCGATGGCGACGGCACGCCCGACCTCGTGGCGCTGCGCGAGAGTCCGACCAAGGCGTCGACCGGGCTGACGATCGAATATTCGAGCGGGTTGCGCGAGTCGCCGACGAAGCAGTCGACCGGCAAGACCCTCGCGCGCGGCCCAGTCGCGTACGAGGACGGGATCGGGTACGTCTTCGTCTGGGACACGGCGTGCGATGTCTGTGTCGCCGACATGGACGGCGACGGCTGCCCCGACCTCGTCGTCGCCGGTGGCTCGTCGCGACAGGTCGGAATCTGGCGCTGCAACCCCGATTTCCGCCACGAGTTCCTCCCGCCCGTGGTGGTCGACAGCAAAGGTTCGGTCGATCGCGTCGCGGTGGGCGACGTCAACGGCGACGGCCAGCTCGACCTCGTGACCCTGGACGAGAGCACCGGAGTCCCGACGGAAATGCTGTGGCTCGACCTGCTCGTTTACCAACCCAGCGAGATCCCCTCCGTCGGCGCCTGCCACGGCCTCGTGCTCTGCGACCTCGACCGGGACGGAACACTCGACATCGTGACCAACGACCCGGCGGGCGACCGGATCCTGTGCCTGTTCGGAGGCGGGGCGAGCGGGTTCACGCTGCGTGAGTCGCCGACCCGGGCATCCACGGGGCGTGCGATGGCCGTGGGCGACGTCGACGGCGACGGCTGGCTCGACGTCGTCGTCGTCGTCGACGAGGGCGGACGGTCGGTTACCTGTCTCCACCAGCGCCCCGCCGAGCCGGGCGTGTTCGACGACGTCCATTCGCCGCTCGCGGTCGCGCTCGACGAGGACGGCATCGAGTGCACGCAACTCGCGATCGGCGACCCCGGCGTCAACGGAAACCTCGTAAAGTCTCCGAGGGACAGCAGTTCGGGCCTCTCGACCGGCAGGCGCCTCCATTCCGTTCGGAGCACCTGCTTCGTCCAGCCCGGCATCGGGCTCGCCGACCTCGACCGCGACGGCACGCTCGATCTGGTCGGCGCGCCGCTCGAGACGTTCCCGATCCCGGATGGAACGCTCGTCCTCTCGTTCGGCTCGACCCTCACGCGGGGCGGATTCGGCCCGTCGCAGCAGCGCGCGAAGGGGATCGTCAAGGGCATCCCGACCACCACCCCCAGGCCGGCGCTCTGCATCGACGATCTGGACCAGGACGGTCACTTGGACCTCGCCTCGACCAATCCCGAGAGCGCGACGCTGACGCTCGAGTACTTCGAGGACGGCGACATCCCGACCTCGGACGACTTTTCCGAGCGGCTCCGCATCGTGCCGACCGCGCAGACCACCGGTTGCGCGACGGCCGACCTCGACCGCGACGGGCTCGTCGACTGCATCACCGCGACGACGACCGGTCTCGAAGTCCGATTCCAGAACACGGCGAGCCCCGGCGAATTTCTCCCGCCGCTGGTGCTGGCCCCCGCGCAGGATTGCCGCGCGGTCGCGGTCGGTGACGTCAACGGCGACGGCTGTCCCGATCTCGTCGTCTGCGCGGGTGCAAACGGCGCCACGTTTCCCCGCGACCCCTTGAAGCCGCGGAGCTTCCTCGCGCCCGTTCCGTTCCCGGCGCCGCCGCAGGGCACGCTCTACCGCTCGATCGCGCTCGGCGACCTCGATGCCGACGGCTATCTCGATCTGTTCGTGATCCGCGAGTCGCCGAGCAAGGGCTACTACGGTCGAAACAACAAGTCGCCCTCGTTCTTCGACGTCTTCACCGAGATCAGCCTCGGCATCGTCGCGCCCATGGCGGTCGAGATCGCCGACCTCGACGGCGACGGCGACCTCGACCTCGCCGTGGCCGGTGTCGGTCTCGACGGCAGTTGCGTGGTTCGCCAGGACGGGCACGTCACGGTGCTCAAGATGGCGGAGCCGACGCCGCTGTACCTCCAGCGCGGCGTGCGCGTCGCGACCGGAGACGTCAATGGCGATGGTCGCGTCGACGTCGTG
>JANNRO010000011.1:0-4808 GCA_031401505.1 Planctomycetia bacterium | reverse complement strand
CAAGATCCGCTTCGGGCGCGCGCGCAAGAGCCGCGTCATGAGCCAGGAAGATCGTCGTGTCACGGCCTATCACGAGGCGGGGCACGCCTTGATGACCGAATTGACCGAGGCGGTCGATCCGCTCCACAAGGTCACGATCATCCCGCGAGGGATGGCGCTCGGATTGACGATGTTCTTCCCCGAGAAGGACCAGTACGGGATGGGTCGAAAGAAGCTCCTGGGACGCCTGCGCGTCGCCTTCGGCGGCCGCGTGGCGGAAGAGCTCGTGATCGGCGACATCACGACGGGCGCCCAGAACGACATCGAGCAGGCCACCGAGACGGCCCGCCTGATGGTCACGAAGTGGGGCATGAGCGACAAGGTCGGGCCCGTCTCGTACGCCGAGAACGAGGAGCATCTGTTCCTGGGCCGTGAAGTGACCAAGACCGTCAACCACTCCGAAGCCACGGCCGTCCTCATCGACGGCGAAGTGAAGCGGATGCTGGACGAAGCCCACGAGGAGACTCGCCGCACTCTCTCCGCCCACTTGGACGGACTCCATCGCGTGGCGCAGGCGTTGCTCGAGTTCGAGACGCTCACCGCCGACGACATGCGGCTCGTCCTGGCGGGCGGAGACCTCGCCGCCCAGCACGCCGCGACGAAGGACCGCGAAGACCGGGCGAAGAAGCCCACGTCGTCGACCGCGAAACCCGCCGCCGATTCGGGCACCCGCCCCGCGGCCGGCCCCGGCTCCGAACCTCAGGGTGGCTTCGCCTATTAGCTCGGCAGGCCGCCGAGTCGAAACGACATCCAGAGTCCGTGGGCATCTCCCACTCGTCGTCGGCATCGTCAACGTCACGCCCGACTCGTTTTCCGACGGCGGGCTCCATGCAACGACGGCGGCGGCCGTCGAGTTCGCGCAGCGACTCGTCGCGGAGGGTGCCGACGTCCTCGATGTCGGTGGCGAGAGCACGCGCCCGGGTGCCTCGCCCGTATCGGTCGAAGAGGAACTCGCCCGCGTCGTGCCCGTCATCGAAGCGCTGCGCCGGCACGGCATCGCGCTCCCGATCTCGGTGGACACCCGCAAGGCCGACGTCGCGCAGGCCGCGCTTTCGGCGGGCGCCACCTTGATCAATGACGTGTCGGCGGGCACGTCCGATCCGCGGATGTTCGAAACGGTCGCGCGACTCGGCGCCGGCATCGTGCTCATGCACATGAAGGGCGAGCCCGCGACGATGCAGGCCGCCCCGCGATACGACGACGTCGTCGCCGAGGTGGCGGCCATTCTCGCGGAACGCGCCGCCGCCGCCGAGCACGCGGGTGTCGCGCCCGGCCGGATTTTCGTCGATCCCGGGCTCGGCTTCGGCAAGTCGTTCGACCACAACGAGGCGCTGCTCCGCGATCTCGAGGCGTTGACGTCGATGAAACGCGGCGTCTGGATAGGCGCGTCGCGCAAGGGGTTCCTCGGCGCGATCACGGGCCGACCGACCGGCGAACGCCTCGCGGCGTCGCTCGCGTGCGCCGCCCGGGCGTTCGAGGCGGGCGTCCACGCGGTTCGGGTTCACGAAGTCGCGGCGACCGTCGACCTCTTCGCCGTGCTCGAGCGCATTGGAAAGCGGTCGATCTGACGCCGTTCGAACTACCGGGTAGTGGGTGAATTGGGATGGCCTGCGTCCCCTCTGGGCACGACGGCCCTTCGTGCTTGCTCTTTGGGGCCCGATCTCGGGCAAGTCGGCGCGGGAGACGGGGTGCGGAGGGCCCATGACGACGACAACGCGTACTCCTGTACGCGAGGAGGAGGAAGGGGCTCGAGCGCCCCCGTCCCGCGCGCCGCATGACCTCGATCGATCCAAACTGACCCACCACCAACGTCCGAGAGACCGTTTCACGGGGCCCTGCGTCGGAGTACCATCCGCCCGCCCATGCACCCGACACCGGCGCTCTTTTCGCTCTCGATGGAACTCACGTTCCTCGAAATCGTCGAGATCGCGCTCCTCTTCCTCGTCATCTACGCGTTCCTGCGCTTTCTGCGCAAGACGGTGGCCGGCGGCATCGTGCGCGGACCGGCGCTGCTCCTCTGGTCGCTGGTCATCGGGCTCTTCTTCGTCGTCCGCACGCTGAAGTTCGAGGTCCTCGACTGGATTCTCGCGCGTGCGGTGCCCCTGTTCCTGCTCTCGCTCGTCGTGATCTTCCAGCCCGAGTTCCGCCACGGCCTCGCGCGCCTGGGCGAGGCGAAACTGTTCAAGCGCTTCCGACGCAAGACCGACTCGCGCCTCGAGGAAATCCGCGCGGTCGACGAACTGACCGCCGCCGTCACGGCGTTCGCCGGACGCCGCACCGGGGCGTTGATCGCGATCGAGCGCACGGTCGATCTCGGCACCTACGTCGACACCGGCGTGCGGCTCGACGCGATCCTGCGCGCGGAGACCCTCGACACGATCTTCACGACGAAGACGCTGCTCCACGACGGCGCGGTGATCATCCGCGGCGACCGCATCGCGGCGGCCGGCTGCCTCCTGCCGCTGACCGAGCGCCCCCATCTCGCGCGCAACTACGGCACCCGTCATCGCGCGGCGATCGGCCTCTCCGAGCAGAGCGATGCGCTCGTCATCGTCGTCTCCGAGGAGACCGGGAGCATCCACGTCGCCGAACACGGCGACCTCGAGGCCTACAAGGATCTCGATTGGCTGACCGCGATGTTGAACGCGCTGATGGCCGAGAAATTGGGCGTCACGCCGGTGGCCCCGTGATGGTCGACGACTCCGACGACGGACGGCGCGACGCGGCGGGCCAACCCGCCCCCGCGGACGGCGATTTCGGCGCCCGCGTCGGCACTTCGGCCGTCGAGCCGACCACGACGCGGACGGGCGCGACATCGCCTCGGCCGAGGAAGCGCTCGCCGCTCGGCCTGGTGTTCGACGACCTCGGATTGAAGGTCGTGGCGCTCGTTCTGGCGATCACGACCTGGATCCTCGTCCACGATCAGATTCAGGACCACAAATCGGTCGAAGGGATCGCCGTCGTCCCCTTCGACCTGCCGCCGAACATCCGGGCGAACTTCGCGAATCTGCCGCGCCTCACCGTGCGCTTGACCGGCACGGCCGCGGCGGTCGAGCGGGCACGAGCGGGACTCGAGCAGTCGGGTCGCCCCGTGCGGCTCAAGACGAGAGAACTTCGCGGCGACGAGGGTCATGCGACGTTCCGGGACCGGTCGGACTTCAACTTCCCGTTCGCCGACGTCGGAGTCGTCGAGTCGATCACACCGGCGGTGCGGGTCGATTGGTACCGCGTCGATTCGCAGGAAATCGAGTTCACGCGCCCTCGGATCGACATCGCGGGTCGGACCGACCTCGAGATCGTCGCGGCACAGTCGTCGGTCGAGCCGGGAAAGGTGCTGGTCACGGGCCCCGTGAACGTCATCGAGTGGCTGCGCAACGGCGATCTGAAGCTCGCCCTCGACGACGTCAGCGCCGCCAAGTGGCTCCGCGAGAGTCCCGACTTCGCGACGCCGTTCTCCTGGTCGAGCGGATTCGCCGACTGGCGCTCGCGAGCCCCGGAGTTGCGCGCCGAATGGGCGTTGACGATCGAGCCCCCGACCGTCAGCGGAAAGACGAAGTACCGGGAATACAAGGTCACCACGACGCAGGTCGAACTGGCCCTGCTCTATCCGGCGGGCTTGGACGCACGTGCATACGAGAAGTACGACATCAAGTTCCTGGACACCGCGTACGACGCGCGCACGCGCCGGCTCGAAGTCTCGCTGCGCGGTGATCCGCAGCTGGTGGCCGCTCTGGGCGCGGGTCAAAGCGGCTGGACGCTCCTCGTGAGTCTCCCCGCGCCGCCGAAGGACGATTCGGGCAGCGTCGAGAGCTACTCCGCGGCCGTCATGCTGGTGCCCCCCGAAGGTGCCGCGGGCGACGCCACGCCGCGGCTCCGGCTCGTCTCGCCGTCGAAGGTGTTCGTGACGCTCGAAAAGCGCAAGGGACCGTAGTCCGACGCCGCGTCCTCGGTCGGGGTCAGCGAAGCGAAACGGCCGCGGCCCGCTCGAGGCGTTCGACGGCGCCCGCCACCGCCGATGCATCGGTCGCCTCGACCATGATGCGAAGCACGGGTTCGGTCCCGCTGTAGCGCACGACGACGCGTCCCTTTCCCTTGAGCGTCGCCTCTTCGGCCTCGACCGCGGCGCGGAACCCCGGCGACTCGGACAACGGGATCTTGCGTTCGACGCGGACGTTCTTGAGCACCTGCGGCACCTTGACGACTTCACGCCGGGCGGCCTCGAGCGAGAGCCCGCGGCGACGCGCGGCCTCGAGCGCGGTGACGCCCGCCACGAGCCCGTCCCCGATCAACGCGTCGCCCCACTTCAGGACCACGTGTCCGGACTGCTCGCCCCCGAGCGCGGCGCCCGTCTCGCGCATGCGTTGCGCGACGTGACGATCGCCGACCGGGGCTCGGTCGAGCGCGACCCCGACGGCGCCGAGCGCCTGTTCGAGGCCGAAATTCGACATGACCGTCGCGACGACGCGGTCCCCGTGAAGTTGCCCTCGTTCGTGGAAGTCCCGCGCGAGCAGATGAAGCAGCGGATCGCCGTCGAGCACCTCGCCCGTCGCGTCGGCGAGCAGCACGCGGTCTCCGTCGCCGTCGAAGGCGAGGCCCCCGTCGACGTTCGACGCCGCGACGGCGGCGAGCCACGCTTCGCGGTGCTCCGTCCCGCACCGATCGTTGATCGCGCCCCGGGCGTCGCTCCCGACCGGCGTCAGAACGCGCGCCCCCAGCGCCTCGAGCACCCGACGAGCCGTGCGCGTCGTGGCTCCGTTGGCACAGTCGAC
>JANNRO010000010.1:0-1977 GCA_031401505.1 Planctomycetia bacterium | reverse complement strand
GTAGCTGCCGGTCGGCAGCGTGTTGAACGTCCACGAGAGCGACGTCGACGGATTGACGATGATCTCCTGTGCGATGACGCCCGTGTCGGCCCGGCGGGCGCGCACGTGGATGTCCACGTTCGGAGGCGGGGGCGCCGCGTCGAGGACGGTCATGTAGACGTCCACCGGCTTGATGCCCCCGCTGCTCATGATCGTGACGGTGCCCCGGTAGTCGCCGGGCGCCAGTCCGGTGCGATCGACGGCCACGTGGATCAACTTGTGATCGACGCCCACGTCGGCGCCGGACATCCCCGTCACCGACAGCCACGGTCCGCCGCTCTTCGTCGAGACGTCGGTCGACAAGACGAGCAACGTCCCGCCGCCCGTGTTCGAGACGATGATGTCGTCCGACGTGTAGATCGCGTCGAAGTTGAGCGAGGGCGGAGAGATCGAGATGACGGCGGGCGGGACGGGAGGCGGGGGAGGAGGAGAGCCGTTGACGAGCGCGGCGGCGACGACCGCGGCGTACGCGTCGATCAAGCCCCATCCGAACGTGTTGTCCTTGCCGGCGGTCCCGAGATCCTGTGCGGTCGATTCGAGGACGGTCTCCACCTCGGTCGGCGTCAGCGTCGGGTCGATGGACAGCACGAGCGCGGCGACGCCCGCCACGTGGGGACACGCCATGGACGTCCCTTGCTGGAAGTCGAAGATCGACGTGTAGGTCGAGCCCGATTTCGTGTACGCGGTGGACAGGATGCCGTCGCCGTATCCGTCGGCGTTGCGATCGACGCTCATCTCGCCGCCGGGTGCGGCGACGTCGACCGTCGAGCCGTAGTTCGAGTACGACGCGCGCGTTTTGTTGTAGCCGACCGACATGACCGAGATGACGCCCGGATACCCGGCCGGATACGACGGTGTCGTGCTGTTCGAGTTGCCGGCGGCGGCGCAGATCGTGACGCCCGCGTTGAACGCGGCGAGGACGGCGTTCTGGAGCGTCGTGCTGGTGCCGTTGCCGCCGATGCTCATGTTGATCACGTTGGCACGCGTCGCGGGCAGCGTGCCCGAGGCGTTGGACAGTCTTGCCGCGTAGCGGATCGCCTCCGCGATGTCCGCATCGCTGCCGCCGTTGTAGCCGAGTGCCCGGAGCGGCATGATGCGCGTCGCCCACGTGACACCGCAGATGCCGGTGCCGTTGTTCGAGACGGCGCCGATCGTGCCCGACACGTGCGTGCCGTGGAACGAGTTGCCGCTGTCGCCCGGATCGGTCGGATCGGAATCGCGGCCGTCGCCATCGGCGCCGTTGGTCGTGCCGGACACGAAGTCGTAGCCGGTCATCAGCCGTGCCGCGAGATCGGGGTGCTGACGCACGCCCGTGTCGATGACGGCGACGATGATGCTCGAACTGCCGGTCGTGATGTCCCAGGCCTTGGGCAGATTCAACTGCTCCAAGTCCCATTGCAGCGAGTAGTACGCATCGTCGGGCGTCGTGTTGGCGATGTGGCGGATCGGGTTCGCCTCGGCGTATCGCACCCTCGAGGTCGAGAGCCCGCGAATGCGGGAGATCCCCACCCGGGCGACCTCGTCGGGCTCGAGACCGTCGCGAATTGGCAGCGCGACGCGGCGCACGCCGTCGGAGAGTACCTCGAGAATGCGTCCACCTCGCGCCTCGATGTCGAACGTCGCGCGCTCGAGGTCGGCCTCGTCGAAGGCGACCAGCGCCTCGCGCGGTGCGATCTCGATCTCGGAGCGGCCGTAGGCGGGCGCTCCGGGCGTCGTCGCGGCGAGTCGTGCCGCCTCGTCCCGCGCGGGCGTGACCGCGATCACGGGCAGGACGCTTGCGGCCGCCACCAGCGTGCCGGAGGGATCGCCCTTGACCGTCAGCGTGTAGGTGCCTGCTTGAGTCGAGGTGGTAATCCGGACCGCAAGCAACTTGCCCGCCGGGATCGTGATCGAGCCGGTCTCGGGATTGAGCGTCGGGGAGGCGAACGACTGGAGCAG
>JANNRO010000009.1:0-7483 GCA_031401505.1 Planctomycetia bacterium | reverse complement strand
GGAAGCCGCCGGACATCCCGCCTCGCTGACGACCGTCCGCGACGGCGACGTCGGGCGCACTCGCGGGCCGATCACTTCAATCCAAGAACGACGAACCACCCGTACTGGGCGAAGTGCCGATCGAAACTGAACGCCGTCGTCACGCGCCGTCCGTCCATCACCGCGAACGAGACGGCGTCGCAATAGCTCCAGTCCTTGTCCTGATGGCTCAAGAGAATCGCGCGCGCTCGTTCTTCGTCGGCCGGCGCCGCAGGAATCACGGGCAGTCCGCCCGCGAACAGCCACTCACGGGCAATCGACCGACCGAGCCGGCGGAGCAACATCGCGTGCGTCTCGGCCTGCGCGTAGTTCGTCATGAAACACGGCCGACGTTCTTCCGCGATGAGGTTCGCGACTTCGAGCGCCGCGACGTGATTCGCGTCGTCGCGATCGACGAGCGCGATGACGGCGCTCGAGTCCCACAGCACCGAGCGACTCATGCGTCGAGGATGCCGTACTTGTCGTCGGAACCGGGCGCCCCACCACCGCTGCGCCCCGCCCCCGCCAACCGGAAGAGAGGATTGCCTTTGGTGAACGGCGCGATTTCGTCGTCGCGTCCCGCGAGCAGTTTCACCACGACCGATTCCTCGGCGATCAGACGCCGGCCACCTTGCCGAACACTCTTCACCGCCCCTCGACGAATCAGGCGCCAGACCGTGGACTCGGACACGCCGAGGCGTCGCACGGTTTCTTCGACGGTCAGGAGGGCAGGGTGGTCGCCGGACATGATCTGAATCCTATCATCAACAGTGTCATCCTGTCATACCTGGCTACGGAATTCCTACGTGGCGCCGGCTCCGAATTCCAGTTTCCGTGATTTGACAAGGACTAATTCCGTGCTATCCTTCGGTCATGTCGAAGGTCACGACCAAGCTCCAAGTCACGATCCCCAAGGCGATCGCCGATCGCTTCGGGATCGAGCCCGGAGACGAGATCGAATGGGTCGTGACCGGTGGCGGGATCAGGGTCATTCCGACCGAAGCGAAGGGACCCGAGCGCGACCTCGCGTGGAAGCTCGCCATGTTCGCTGCCTCCGTGGCCCGACAGGCGGAACGGAACCAGGCTTGGACCGGACCCGTGAATCCACCAGATCGAGGATGGACTCGAGAGGAAATCTACCGACGTGGCCGCGCTGATTGACACGAACGTACTGGTCTATTGCCACGACTCCCGGTTTCTCGCCAAACAGCGCCGTGCAGTCGAGATCCTCGAGGCGGGAATGCACGACGGGACGTTGCGCCTCCCCTATCAGGCTCTGGTCGAGTTCGTGTCGGTCGTCTGTCGGCGGATCGCCGGAGGACCGGGATTGCTGAGCGAACGTGAAGCTCACCGCGAAGCCGAGGAGTTGCTCGCTGAGTTCGAGATTGTCTACCCGACCGCCGACGTGTACCGCACGGCGCTTCGCGGAGCCGCAACGTACGGGATGTCATGGTTCGACGCCCACCTTTGGGCGCACGCGGAGTGCGCCGGACTGACGGAATTGATCTCCGAGGACTTCACGCACGGGCGCCTCTACGGAACCGTGCGCGTCGTCAATCCATTCCTCGACCTCGACGCGGGCGCGTAGACCGCCGCTTCGCCGCGCGCGAACGCGCGGGTTTCCGGCGCATCGCGGCTTCGGCGCGTACGGCCTGTCGCACACCGAGGCGCGCCGCCTTGCGAAACCACGCGAAGGCGCGACGGCGGTCCTTCGCGACGCCTTCTCCATCGCGGTAGCAGAGTCCCAACAGGTACGTCGCCCACGAGTTCCCGAGCGCCGACGACGCACGATACAGGGTGACGGCGAACGGGCGATCGCGCGGGACGCGCTTGCCGTTGTGGTACAGCACGCCGAGCAAAGAGAGCGCCTCGGGTTCCATCAACGCCGCGCCACGGCGGAGCCAATGGATTTCGAGCGCGGGATCGTCGGCTCGACCAGCCCTCCCGTCGAACGCGTGCGAGAGCTGCCACGCCGCCCGACCGTTGTTGCCGATCTCAGCCGCGCGCCGAAACAGGACTGACGAGCGGCCGTCATGGCGACGGACGCCGTGCCCGTTTCGGCAGCACAGTCCGAGATTCGACGTCGCGTGCTTCTCGCCCGACGTGGCGGCGCGGCGGTACCAGCGGGCGCATTCGCGATCGTCACGGCGCACGCCACACCCCTCGTGCAGGCGAACGCCGAGTTTCAACTGTGCGTCCACGTTCCCCGCCGACGCGGCGGCCCGGAGCCACTTCGTCGCCCGGCGGCGATCGCGGCGAACGAGCTCCCCCTCGTCGAGGATCTCGGCGAGCCACGCCTGCGCCACGGGCACGCCCCGCTCGGCCGCGATGCGAAGCCAATGCACCGCGGACGCCGGATCCTTGCGAACGCCGGTTCCGAAACGAAGGCAGCGCCCGAACCAATGAGCGGCATCGGCGTGGCCCTGCTGCGCGGCCACGCGCCACCAGCGCACCGCTCGGCGAAAGGCATCGGTGTTATAGCGATCGAGCCACCCGGCGACGAAGTTCTCGACCGGGCCCCCGCCTTTCGCCGCGAGCGCCGCCCAAAATGCGGCGCGATCGAAGCCGATGCCTGACGTGAAGTCCCAGACGAGCAGGGCCAACGCGAGTCGGGCATCGCGCCCGCCCCCGCGGGCCGCGCGCTCGAACCACGCCTCTGCAACGCTCACGTCGCACGGGACGCCCCGACCGAATCGGCACGCGTACCCGAGACAGGTCTGTGCATCGAGATCGCCGGCCTCCGCGAGGAGGCGCCACGTCGCGATCGAATGGCCTT
Source organism: Planctomycetia bacterium (assembly GCA_031401505.1). Lineage (GTDB taxonomy): Bacteria > Planctomycetota > PLA2 > PLA2 > JAEUHO01 > JANNRO01. The sequence continues at coordinate 4,689 of JANNRO010000009.1, read as the reverse complement.
CGAGCCGGTCGAGGAACGGCTTCGCCGTGCGGACGAACGTCAGCATCCCGAGTGACCAACTCTCGTCCTCGTCGAGGACGACCGCTCGCTCCAACCATCGCTCGACCTCTACGAGGTCGCCACCGAGCGTCTCGACGTCCATAGCCAGGCTCCGCCCTGCGTAGCCGTAACCGAGACGCAGACTGCGTTCGAGCATGCGTCGGGCCATCGCGACGCGCCGGGGCGTGCGCGGCGACTCGAGCCAGGTCAAACCGAGGTCGTGCCACGCCTCCGCGATGCCCGCCTTCGCCGCGCGTCGGAGCCACGTTCTCGCTTCGCGCATTTGCGCGGCGGGCGACGCGTCGACGACGTCACGGGCCTGCTGTCCCATTGTCAGTTGAGCTGCCGGCAGCGTCGCGGCCGCTTGCCGTAACCATCGATCCGCACGGGCGGGGTCCTTCGGCGTGGCGCGACCCTGGCGTGTCCAGAGGGAGAGGGCATGAGCGGCCTCGGCATCGCCGTCCTTCGCCAGACGGCGATAGATCGCCATCCACTCCTTGTCGGAAACGGCGGGGGATCGGGGCATCGTCCGGGTCCGAGGTTCCAAGTCGCCGATTCAGCAAGTCGCCTTGCAACCCTAACCGGGGACGGATCTCGGCCTCGTCGACCATCGACTCCACCCCCCCGCGCCCCCCCTCCTCCGACGCTGCCCGCCGCCCCCCCCGGTCCGATTCCCCCGCGTTCTCACGATCAGACGTAAGGCGGTCGATAGCGGGGGGTGCGTTCCATCTCGGAACGGGTGCGCGGAACCGTCATGGCCTACCTCGATCGAGCCGCTCGGCGGCTGGATCTCAAGATCGTCTACTGGGGGCCGGGCCGAGGGGGTAAGACCACGAGCCTGCGCTCGCTCCACGGCGCGTTCGCCCCGGCCGATCGAGGGAACATCCAGTCGGTCGAGACCGCCGACGAGCGCACGTATTACTTCGACTACGCGCCGCTCGAGTTGCCGAAGTACGGCGACTTGCAGGTGCGAGTCCATGCGTACACAGTTCCCGGTCAGGACATGTACGTCGAGACGCGGCGCCGCATCCTGCGCGGAGCCGACGGGGTGATTTTCGTCGCCGACTCGACGCCGTCGGCGGCGCTCGGCAACCAATCGGCGTGGCGGCAACTCGACGAGTCGTTGGCAGCGATGGGCGGGGGCAAGCGCCCGCTCCCCGTGCTCGTGTCCGTCAACAAGGTCGATCTGCCGGGCGCGATGCGCGCGCCCGAGACGATGGAACGCCTCTCGGCGGTCGCGCCGGACCGCGTGCCGATCGACGTCGTCGAGACGACGGCGATCCGCGGGGTCGGCATCGTGCGCTGCTTTCGCACCCTGCTCGTCGCCGCCGCCGAGCATGCACTCGCGACCGAGATCTCGAGCGGGGCGGACGCGGCCCGCGAGCGCTTCGTCGCGGAGCTGGAACGCCACGTCCGGGGCACGCAGGACGGCGCCCCGATCAACGGCTCCGATCCGCGCCAGTCGGTCGTCGTCAACGAATCGCACGCCGCGCTCGACGCGGCCGGACTCGAGGTCGCGCTCGAGGCGAGCCGCCGGCTGGCGCAGCGGGACCGGGACGTGCGCGAGCTTCACCTCCAGCAGGCGCACGGCCGCCTGCTGATCGACGTCGGGCGCCTGTGTCTCGAAGCGAAAGCGACCTCGACGCTCGCCAACTCGGTCCTGACGACGCTCGCGTGGAACCTCGAGGCGTCGATGGCGTGGATCGGGATGCCCGACGTCACGGGCGGCGCGCAGGTCTTCGACGCCCACGGACCGGCGATCGACGGCGACCCGGTCGATCGGTTCGCGCGACGCGTCAGCGCCGGCGTGGACGGCGGCGCGACGGTCGCGGTCGAGATTCCCGCAGGCGCGGACTTTCGAAAGGACGCGGAGGGCCGCCGGGGCGTGCTCGCACCCTTCGCGACGGGCGACGGACGCCGTGGCTGGATTCTGCTGGTCGGCAGTCGCGAGCGCGGAATCGCGGGCGGCGCCGACGACGTGCTCGCCCCCGCGGGCTCGTGCGTGGGCATCACGCTGTCTCGATTGGACGCGCTGGCGTGCCTTCAGGACTCCAACGTCATCCTCGAGCGGCGCGTCGAGGAGCGCACCCAGGATCTGCGCCAGGAGCGCGACTCGCTCGAACGCCGCGTGCGCGAGCGCACCGCCGAACTCGAAGCGGCGAAGTACGCGACGGTCGAAGCCGAGCGTCGGCTCCTCGACCTCGAGCGCACCGAGGGCGTCAAGCGCCTCGCCGCGGGTCTCGCTCACGAGTTGAACAATCCGCTCGGGGCGGCGGCCGCCAATCTCGACTTCGCCCGCGAGGCGATCTCGTCGCTGCTCGGCGAACTCGCCCCCGACGCCCGCACCGACGCCGAAGAGGCCCTCGACGCGATCACCGATGCACACGGGGAGATCCGCAAGGTCGCGTCCAACGTCACCTCGCTCTTCGACGGCGCGGCGGCGTCACGTCGGGCGGCCGTCAAGACGCTCGTCGGCGGCGCGGTCCGCGACGCGTTGTCCGCGCACGCGAAGGTCCATCCGGGCGCGGTCGCGCCCACGCTGGTCGAGAAGGAGTCGGTCGCGTGCGGCGTCGCGCCCGCGGAGTGCTCGCGCTGGATGTTCCGCCTGCTCGGCGTCCTCTCGCGAGATCGCCGGACGTCGATCCGCGTCGAGGTCGACCGCTCCGAGGACGGCCCGCGCGTCACGTTCGAGTGCGCGGAAAACTCCGGTCCGGTCCTGTCACCCGACATCGACGCCCTCTCGCTCGAAATCGAACGCGCGGGCGGCGCGCTTCGAATCGGCTCGAACGGCGGACGCCCGATCGCCCGCGTGCTGCTGCCGCGCGCCGTGGGCGAGGCGAAGCCGGTCGCCCGGGAGGCGGTCCGATGAGCCGCGAACCCGGTCGGTTCCTCCGGGATCCGCGCGACGTCATCGTCGCGTTGCGGCTGCTCGTGCTCGCGGGGCTCGCGATGCTCGGGATCGGCGAGGCACCCGAACACCCCGGCCTCTTCTGGTCGACGACGATCGTCTACGCGGTCTCCAATCTGGCCTTCATGGCATCGGGCACGTCGCGCCTCCTGTCGTCGCGCATCCAGACGGCCGTGTTCCTCTTCGACGTGCTGGTCGTCAGCGCGCTGATCGTGCTGCGCGGCGTCCACGTGCCGGAGCTGATCCTCGCGTACTTCACGCTCGTCCTGATGGCGTCGATCGTCCACGGCATCGGGAGCGCGGCGTTGAACGCGCTCGTCGTGTGCACGATCTTCGGGGCCGTGACGCTCTGGGGTGCGCCGCCGAGCGCGCTGCTCAGCTTCCCGGTCCTCGCCCAATTCGCGTTCTTCTTCATCGCGTCGCTGTTCATGAGCCAGCTCGCCGAGTCGGGAAGGGCACAGGCCGCGGCACGCGCGACGGCGGAGGAGGAGCGCGGACGACTGGCTCGCGCCGTCGAGGAGCGCATGCGCGAACTCTTGAAGAGCGAGGAAGAACTCGACGCGGTGCGTGCGCGCCTGGCGGCCTCCGATCGCCTCGCCACGATCGGGACGGTCGCGGCGGGCGTCGCCCACGACATCCGCAATCCGGTCGCCGCACTCCGCGCCGCGCTCGAGGAAGCCCCGTCGTTGATCGACGAGATGCTGTCGGGCACGCGCTCGAGCAAGAGCTACGACGCCCCCACCCTGCTCCGGTCGGCCATCGACGACGCACGTGAGGCGTGCGATCACCTCCAGCGCCTCGTGGGCGACCTGACGTCGCTCGCGCGCACGACGCCCGCCCAACCGATCGCGGTGCCCTGCCGCGATGCGATTGAATCGGCGGCGCGGCTGCTGCGCCACCGAGTGAGGCCGCCGGTGTCGATGGTCGTGCGCTGCAGCGTCGACGTCGCGGCCGTGGCCGACCCGGGCCGGCTCCAGCAGGTTCTCCTGAACCTGTGCGCCAACGCGCTGGACGCGATGGAGGAACGGGGCGGCGTGTTGACGCTCGCCGCCGAGCCGTCGACCGACGGCTGGGTGCGCTTTCGCGTCGAGGACACGGGCGTCGGCATGAGCGACGAGACCGCCGCCAAGGCGCTCGCCGGGTTCTTCACGACCAAGGCCGCGGGCAAGGGCACGGGACTCGGTCTTCACATGGTTCGGGAGATCGCGCAGGCGCACGGGGCCCGCATCGATCTCGTCTCGAAGCAGGGAATTGGAACGACGTTTCTCATCGATTGGCCGGCCGAGAAGCTCTCGGAACCGGTCGGAGGACAGGAGCATGAGCACCACCACACCGGCTCTTCTGATCGTCGACGACGAGGAGAGCATTCACCGAGCCCTCGAGCGCACGCTCCGGCGTGAGCCCTACGAGTTGCTCCACGCCTACGACGCGGGCGAGGCCGAGGCGATCCTCGCGCAGCGCGCCGATGTGCGGGCGATCATCTGCGACCACTACATGCCCGGCACACTCGGGCTCGACTTCATGCTCCACGTGCGCGAGTCGCGCCCAACGATCATCTCGATCCTCCTGACGGCACAGGCCGATCTCGGGATGGTGATCACGGCGATGAACGAGGGGCGGCTGCATCGCTTCTTCACGAAGCCGTGGGACGGGGACGAACTGCGTGGCGCGCTGCGCTCGCTGCTCGGCCTTCCCAACGACGTCGACTCGAAGAAGCGCGATCGCGCATCCGTGCGCGAGGC
>JANNRO010000008.1:0-1546 GCA_031401505.1 Planctomycetia bacterium | reverse complement strand
AACCAATTCGTCGTTCGGAGCCAGCATCGAGAGCACCGACGGCAGCGTCGTCGCGACGACCGGGGGGGCGGGAGTCGGGGCGGGGGCCGGAGCCGGGGGTAGCGGCGTCGGTGGCGTATAGGGCACGGGGGGGCCGTACGGGACCGGCGGCGGCGCCGGGGTCGGCGTGGCGGGCGTCGGGGCGGGGGCGGGCTCGGGAGGCGTCGCACCCGTCGCCAATCGGAAGTCGCGGCCCAGCGCGTTGTCTGCCGCCTTCGACGGATCGACCTGTCCCCACGGGTCGACGGTCGCGACAACGCGATAGTCGCCGTCCGGGATGCCGTCGGGCAACACCACGTCGAACCGCGCGCGGGTCTGGACGCCCGCCCGGATGCCCGCGAAGTGGCGTTTGGTCATCAACGGCAACCAATACGTCCGACGCGAGCGGTCGGGCGAGCCCAGCGCCAATTCGACGTCGAACTCCGGCGCGGTGCCCGGACCGCGATTCAGGATCATCACCTCGACGGCGAGGCGGCGACCGCTCGCGGGCACCCGACGGTCGAACTCGAGCGAGAGCGGCGCGAGGTCGCAGGCGTCGTCGGCGGTTTCGACGGTCACGGGCAGTTCGGCCGCGGGGCTCGTGTCCGCCCACGGCAGTCGCTGGTCCGGATCGATGATCAGCCGGAGCACGTACTCTCCGGGGGGCACGTCGCCCGGTACGACGAAGCGCTCGGCGAAGTCGGCCCATCCAGCAAGCGTCCCCGCGACCGAGACCGACTTGCGGCCGAGGCTCCGCGTCGAGCCATCGCGTCCGATCAAGCGGGCTTCGATGTCTCCCGCTTCGATCGCCTCGCCGCCCTGTTGCCGGATACGGGTCGAGATGTCGACCGGGCGACCCGGTCGCATGCGGGCGCCGTCCCCGATCGAGAGCGGTTCCAGCATGACCGAGAGATCGCGTTCGAAGCGCCCTTCGACGTCGAGCGGGAGCCACACGATGTCGTTCTCGCGATCGGACTGCTCGACCCGACCATCCGGGTCGACGCGCGCGCGCAGCCACGTTCGTCCCGCGGGCAACTCCCGCGGGAGGCGTGCCCGAAACGTCACGTCCACGACCTGACGTGCCGCGAGGCCCGGGACGTCGATCTTCGAAAGCCGCATGTCACCGACCGAACTCATGAGCACCAGTTCCGCCGACGTGGCGGCGGAGCGTGCATCGCCGAGATTGCTGATCTTCGCCGTCACGCGAACGCCGCCGCCCGCGCGTGCCCGCTCGGGATCGACGTGGGCGTCGTGCGCAACGAGATCGATCCCGGTTCCGCCCGATCGAACGGCGATCGACGCGTCGGCCAGGTCGACCCCGTCTCCGTCGGGTCGATCGAGCCGCAGCACGACCCGCACGCGCCCGCGGGTCATGCCCGGCGGCAGCGCGGTCGAGAGCCGCACGTCGCGCGAATCGCCCGGGAGAATCGGGTCGAGCGGGAGTGCGACCAGCGTCGTCGGGCGGCGGCGCCGGTCGCGGGGATCGCCGTTGACCACCGAGATCGAGATGGACGCCGCGGCGGTCGGG
>JANNRO010000007.1:0-9977 GCA_031401505.1 Planctomycetia bacterium | reverse complement strand
CGGTTCGCTTGAAGGTCAGGACCTGAGGTCGCCCCCACGCTCGCGGCGTCGGACGGTACGATGGGCGGCATGTCCGAGCCCTCTCGAATTCATGCCGATCCTCGTGTGCTCTGCGGCAAGCCCGTAGTTCGCGGCACACGAGTTTCCGTGGAGTTGATCCTCCGGAAGTTGTCCGAGGGCGCTACTGTTGAGGACCTCCTCGACGCCTATCCCCATCTGACGGTGGACGACATCCGCGCGGCCGTGGCCTTCGCGGGGGATGTGGTCGCGGACGACGGGATCGCCGTCGCCGGGTCCCAGGACTCCGGCAAGCCGCGACGCTGAGCGGTGTGATTCCTTGCCGATGAGTCGTGCGACGGCCGCGTCGTCCGCGCATTGCGGGACGCCGGGCATGATGTCAAGTCCGCAATTGACGGGCTCCGAGGCGCGCCGGACGCCGCGGTGAGCGCGGCGGCTTTCGCCGATGGACGCATCGTTATGACCGAGGACCGTGACTTCGGACACCTGGCCTTCGTCGCGGGCTCGCCATCGGTGGGCACGGTTCTGATCCGCTGGCCCGCCGACGACCGCGAGGGCTCGCGAATCGTCTGGTCGAAGTGGTCACAGCTCTCGGCGACCGATTGGTGGGCTCGTTCACCGTCGTCCAGCCGGCCGGATTGCGCGCGCGGCGCCTCGACGATCGCTGACGTATTCCCGCGGTCTCGGTCCCTGGCCACGCCGTCCCGCCGACTCGCCTACGGTTCGCCCATGCTCAAAGCTCTTCCGCTTATCGCGCGATGGATTTCCCGTGCGCACGACCGCTGGTGCGCCGCGACCGCGAGCCGTCGTCCCCTCGCGGTCGAAGTCGCCCTCCTCCAGGAGCGCGTGGCGCGCCTTGAGGAGGAGAACGACCTCCTGCGCGCGCGGCTCAGCCGACTTGAACCGCGAAGCCGCCCCCACTACAAGCCGTGGGAGCGCAGCGGAGACGATCGTCCGCGCCGCACACGACGAGAGGCAGTAGCACAGCGGCGGCCCGCACCCCGCATCTCGACCCTTCGCGAGCCTCTTGCGCGGGTCACCGCACAGACGACGACGCGCGCGGGGGATTCGGGACGAAGGCGATCCCGTCGGTGAATCGGCCGGTGCGGGAATCAATCGTGGAGACGATCCACTGCTCTGGCGGGAGGTTGAACGGCGTCGATCTGGTGTCAGGCTCCGGCAGGACCAGCCCGCCCCCGCCCCAATTCAGGAATGGGAGCACTTCCTCCCCCGACTGCAATTTGATCCTCTGCGGATCTCCCCGAGTGAGCAATTCGAATCGCGAGTCGTCTCCTTCCAGTGTCGGACGCCACGATCCCACGATCTCGTGCCACTCCCCATCGGAGTACGGGGAGTCCTCCCTCCACGCGTAGCGGAAGGTGCGATCGGCTCGTCGCTCGAGCCGGAGCGCGCCGGTCACCACGCCGCTCAGGCCAGCCTTGTCGTCGCGATACACGACCTTTGCCGTACCCGTCGCGTCGGCAGCTACCGCTCGGTACATCGGCCAATCGAGCGCAAGTTCCACGTCGAGAGGCGGAGGGACGGACGGCACCGCTCGCATCGACGGCTCGCCACAGGCGGCCAAGGCGAGTACGAGCGCCGAGACGATGCGAATTCTCACCACGCCACCCTACCGGCGCCCGGTGCACCTCATCCAGCCCAAAGCGACCGATGCCCGACGTCGCCGGGCCGCTTGTCGAAGCGACGATCCTCTCGTCCGCAAGGCAACTGCGGCAACGGCCAACTCCGCTTCCTCTTGTTCGCACCCTACTCGGGCCCCCATACCCCTGCAGGTCTGTTAACTCGCGGACCTCTCCGCGAGAGAGCGAGAGGTTGAGAGGTGTGGCGAACCCCCGGCGATCGTCGCGGAGAGAGGGGCGCCGACGCACGGCGCGCACGCCGGGTTCGCCCGCCGTCGCAACCCCTTGCCCCGCCGCAATCGCCCTCGAGCCTCTCGCACCGGCCTCTCGGCGACCGACGTAAGTTGGCTCCCCGACGTGGGTTCGAACCACGGACCTACAGATTAACAGTCTGCCGCTCTACCAGCTGAGCTATCGGGGAGCGCTGGTCGAGGGGGGAACATAGCACAGGACGCCCGAGGGGCCAGAATCCGGGCGTGTTCCCGCCCCCTCCCCCTCGCCCCCTCCCCTCCGACGCCGAAAGCTCGCCCGGCAAGCCCCTCGTCGATGCCGTCATCCTCGACTACGGCGGCGTCGTCCGACGCGAAGACCCCGCCGACTTCGACGCCTTCGCGCGCGGCGTCGGAATCCCGACGGGGCGCCTCTGGGCGGCGTTTCACGACATTCCCGAGTACACGCTCTCGCGCACCGGTCGCCTCGACGCCGCGGGATATCGCGCAGGCGTCCTGCGCGCGCTCGAGGGATATCTCGACGCCACCGAAGCCGAATGCGCGCTCGCCGCGTGGGACGAACTCCGCCGCCAGGACGCCCCCGTCCTGCCCGAGATCGCGACGCTCCTCGACCGCCTGCACCCCGTCGTCCGATTGGGCCTCCTCTCCAACGCCGGCGAGGGCGCCCGCGGTCGCCTCGACGCGGCCGGTGTCTCGGCCCGCTTCGACGACGTGGTCACGTCGGGGGACGTCGGGCTCGCCAAGCCCGACCCGCGCATCTTCCGTCTCGCCGCGCGCCGGCTCGGCGTCGCACCCGATCGCTGTCTCTTCGTGGACGACACACTTCGCCACGTCGAGGCCGCCCGCGACGTCGGCATGCACGCGCACCATCATCACCATTTGCGGCATCGCGAGTTGCTCGACGTACTAGCGGCGCTGGGCCTCCCGGTCGCAGACCTGGCGTCGGACGCGTTACCCGCCCGCGAATCGACGTAGTTCGTCCACGTCGTCGCCGATCCACGCCTCGCACGAGGCCGCGCGCGCGCGCGACGCCGCGTCGGCGTCATTGACCGTCCACGCGAAGAGCCGCGCCGTCGGGCGCGCGGCGCGAACGGCAGCCAATGCGGGGTGCCGCACCGAGAGCAACTCGACGCCCGACGGTACGAAGGGAATCTCCGCCCGCGACGTGAGCAGGCCGGCGGCTTGATCGGGGAACAACGCCCGCGCCTCGCGCACCTCGGCGACGTAGAACGACGTGAAGACGACGCCCAATAGCCGCGCCGCGAAGGGACGGAGCGCGCGCGCGGCGCCGGGCACCTTCAGTTCCACGTTCCAGAGCCCGCGCGCGAGACGCTCGCCGAGGGCGTCGAGCACGGCCCCGAACGTCGGCACGTCGTCTTCGCTCGCGTGCGTCACTCGACGCAGTTCGGCCAGCGTCAGCGATCGGACGGCGGTCCCGTCCGCCAATCGATCGTCGTGACGCAGAATGGGCGACCCGTCGGCGGTCACGATGACGTCGACCTCGGCACCATCGGCGACCTCGAACGCCGCGACGACGGAACGCAGCGAGTTCTCCGGGCCCGCCGCCCGGTGCCCTCGGTGCGCGAGGAGCGACGGGACCGGCGTCCGCACCTACTTCTGGCCCTTCCCCTTCGACGGCTCGAAGCCGGCCGCGGGCGACGGGGACCCGGCAACGGCGGTCTCGAGGAGCGGTGTGTCGGGGGAGGGCGCGATGAAGCCCAGGATCGCGATCAACTCGTCGCGCATCTTGCGACGATCGACGATGCGGTCGATGAAGCCCTTCTCGACGAGGAACTCGGCCCGTTGGAAGCCGTCGGGCAGCGTCGTGCGGATCGTGCTCTCGATGACCCGCGGGCCCGCAAAGCCGATCAACGCCCCGGGCTCGGCGAGCGTCAAGTCGCCTTGCGCGGCAAAGGAGGCCGAGACGCCCCCGGTGCAGGGGTCGGCCATGATGCTGATGAACGGGAGGCGGGCCTGGCGCAGGCGCGCGATCGCGGCGCTCGTCTTGGCCATCTGCATCAACGAGAGCGCGCCCTCGTGCATGCGCGCACCACCCGACGACGACACGATGATCAACGGGCACTTCGACGCGAGGGCGGCCTCGGCCGCGAGCGCGATGCGCTCCCCCACCACGACGCCCATCGAGCCACCGAGGAACGAGAAGTCGAGGATCGCAAAGACGACGGGCTTGCCGCCGAGCATCGCGTGGCCCGCGAGGCAGGCCTCGGCTGTCGGCGACGTCTTGGCGCGCGTGCGCTTCAACTTCGCCTCGTACGACTCGTTTCCGTCGGAGAAGCGGAGCACGTCGGCCGGTTGGATGTCGTCGCCGATCGAGCGGAAGGAATCGGCGTCGAGGATCAACTCGAGCCGCCGCTTCGCGTCGATCTTCATGTGGTGCCCGCAGTCGGGGCACACGTTGGCGTTCTCCTGGACGGTCTTCGAGAAGGCCATCTTCCCGCATGCGTCGTTGGCGCACTTCGTCCAGAGGCCGGCAGGGATCTCTTTCTTCTTGCGGAAGGACCAAGCCATGGGCGCTAGCCTACCGCGAACGCACCCTTCCAGGTGAGGCTACGCAGGGAGCAGCGCCCGCATCGCCGACGCACGATCCTTCTGCCCGAAGACGGCCGTCCCCGCGACGAGGACGTCGACGCCGGCGGCCACCGCGAGCGGGGCCGTCTGGACGTTGATCCCGCCGTCGATCTCGATCGGCTTCGCGTATCCCTCGGCGCGCAGGGCGCGGACCTTGTCGAGAACGGACGCGATGAACGACTGCCCGCCGAAGCCCGGGAACACCGACATGATGAGGATGAAGTCGGTCGTCGCGAGGAAGGGGCGCGCCTTTTCGAGCGGGGTGTCGGGGTTGATCACGATGCCCGGCGACTTGCCCTTGGCCCGAATGATGGAGATCGCCTTGGCGAGGTCGTCGGGAGCCTCGGCGTGGATCGACACCCAGTCGGCCCCCGCGTCGCAGAAGGCGCCCACGTACTTCGACGGGTCGGTGATCATCAGGTGGCAGTCGAGCGTGACGGTCGTCGCCTGACGGATGCTCTTGACCAGAGGCGGCCCGAACGTGATGTTCGGGACGAAGTGACCGTCCATCACGTCGAGGTGGAGGACCGTGGCGCCCGCGGCCACGACGTTTCGGATCTCGTCGGCGAGGCGACCGAAGTCGGCGGAAAGGACCGACGGCGCGATGCGAGGGGAGCGGGCGACCATGGGTACGAGCCTATCGCCCGGGGGGCCCGAGAGGGTCCGAACTACTGGATCGACGCCATGCGCTCGAGGAGTTCGACGCAGCGGTTGCTGTAGCCCCACTCGTTGTCGTACCAGGCCATCACCTTCACGAGGTTGCCGAGCACCATCGTCGTTTGACCGTCGATGATCGCGCTCATCGGATCGCCCACGATGTCGGACGAAACGATCGGGTCGTCGGTGTAGCGAACCCATCGCTTGTAGTGCCCCTCGGCCGCCCTCTTCATCGCGGCGTTGACGTCCGCGATCGTCGCGGGCTTTTGCACGATCGCCGTCAGATCGACGATCGAGCCGTCCTTCACCGGCACGCGCAGCGAGAGCCCGTCGAGCTTGCCCTTCAACGCCGGGATGATCTTGCCCACCGCCTTCGCGGCCCCCGTCGTGGACGGGATGATGTTTTCCGCCGCCGCGCGCGCGCGCCGGAGGTCCTTGTGCGGGAGATCGAGGATGCGCTGGTCGTTCGTGTAGGCGTGGACCGTGTTCATGAACCCGCGCTCGATCCCGAACGCGTCGTTCAGGATCTTCGCGACGGGCGCGAGGCAATTGGTCGTGCACGACGCGTTCGATACCAGCCGATGCTCGGGCTTCAACTGCTCGTCGTTGACGCCCAGCACGATCATCGCGTCGATGTCGTCCTTGGCGGGCGCGGTCAGCAGCACCTTCTTCGCCCCCGCGGTCAGGTGCGCCGTCAACTGCTCGCGCGACGTGAACACCCCGGTGCCCTCGATCACGTAGTCGACCCCCATCGCTTTCCACGGCAGCTTCGACGGATCCTTCTCGGAGAGCATCTCGACCTTCATGCCGTCGACGTGGAGCGTCTTGCCCTCGAGTCTCACGTCGCCCGGGTAGCGCCCGTGCGTGCTGTCGTACTTCAGGAGGTGCGCGTTCACGTCGGCCGCGCCGATGTCGTTGACCGCCACGACGCGCAGCGTCTTGTGCTTGGCGAGCACGCGAAAGACCAAGCGCCCGATCCGTCCGAACCCGTTGATCGCCACCGTCGCCATGGGGGAAGCCTCCGAAGATTCCGGGATTGGCCGGTAGTGAACCGGAGGGCGGCCTCGGGAGCGACGTTCGGACGAGCGTGGCGACCCGAGCCGGATCGCGACGGGTCGGAGGGGCTCGAGTCCCGTGTACCCTCTGCCCCCCGTGGAGACCGTCGCACCCCTCGAACTGGCCGTCGCCGACCGCGCGAGGTCGGCGGGCATCCTCTCGCCCGGGGACCGCGTGCTCGTCGCGGTCTCGGGCGGGCGCGACTCGGCCGCGACCGCCGCGCTGCTCGTCGCGGCGAAGGACCACGGCCTCCCGCTCGACATCACGCTCGGCCACGTCGACCACGGCTGGCGCGGGACCGCCGAAGCCCTGGCTGACCTCGCCGTCGTGCGCTCGCTCGGGCGCCTCTTGGGCGTGAAGGTCGAGCGCGCGGGTCCACCGAAGGTCGTTCGTCGCACGGAAGACGCGGCACGACGTCACCGCTATGGCTCGCTCGAGGCGATGGCCGAGCGGATCGGCGCCGCGACGATCGTCACGGGACACCACCTGCGCGACCAGGCCGAGACCTACGCGATGCGACTTCGACGCGGCAGCGGCCCGGCCGGACTCGCGGGCATCCCGGTCCGGCGCCCGCTCGGCGGACCCGACCTGGAGGTCGTGCGCCCCGTGCTCTGGGTCGAGCCGAGGCGGCTGGCGGAGTATGCGACCGCTCGCGGGCTGCCGTGGCGCGAGGACCCGACCAATGCGCTGCTCGACCGGGATCGGGCGAAGGTGCGAGCCGAACTGACTGCACTCGGCGAGCGCGCCGAATCGGAGGCCCGCCTCCTGGCGGACGCGGCCGACGGATACGCGCGGGCCCTCTCGCGCCGCGAGGGCGACGCCAGGGCCCGGCTGTCACGCTCGCTGCGGGTCGACCCCGAGGCGCTCTACGTCGAGGTCGCAGCCAGGGACTTCGCCGCACTCGGTGACGCCGAGTTCTCGACGGGTCTGCGCGTGCTCGGGGCGTGCGTCCAGGCCGACATGGGCGGGCCGTGGTTCACCCGCCGCCACGCGGAGATCGCCGGCCAATTGGCTCGGGGTCGACAGGGCTCCATCGAATTGCCCCGTGGCGTCATCGTGACGAAAGTCGGAAACCGACTGACGCTCGCCCGCATTGGCGCGCTGATCGGGCCGGCGATCGAATTGCCTCGCGTGTCGCACGTGAGTCATACCTACGCCTGGGCGCGGATCGACGCTCGCTGGGAGGAGGTCGAGCGCGGTTCGTTCGACCTCGACGCGTGGAGTACGGCACGCCGCGCCGACGCAGGAGAGCCCCCCCACCGCGCGGCCCTCGACGCCGACCGATTGGGTACGCGGGCGACGCTGCGCATCTGGACCGAGCGCGACGTCGTTCACCCGCTCGGTTCGGACAAGCGCATCCCGGTGTACGAACTGGCGATCAAGGACGGGTTGCCCCGCGATCGAGCACCGGGATTGCGCGTGCTCGAGGCCGATGACGGGGGCATCGCCTGGGTCGTGGGCATCCGGGTCGACCGCCGCTACGCGATTACCGAGGCGACGTCGCGGGTCGCGGTCGTCGAGGTCGCCGTCTACCCGCGGTGACGGTCGGCCTGCGGTGATGGGCGGCCCGCGATGACGGTCGGCCCGCGATGACGGTCGGCCCGCGGTGACGGGGCGCGCCCGCTACACCGACGTGTCGTTGATGTGCGTGTTGGGCGCCGGACGAGCCGCCGGCGGCGGGGTCGGGTGCGCGCCGTCGTCGATCCGACTCGGGGGCGTGTTCGGATTGGCGCCCGCGTCGATCTCGTTCAAGCCCTTCTTGAATTCGGTGATTCCGCGACCGAGGTTGCGGGCGACCCCGGGAAGGCGGCGGCCGAACAGCAGAAGGGCGATCGCCAGGATGACGACCCAGCCCATGCCGCTCGTCAGGAAGGCCAGCGTGGGAATGGCACTCATATGGGGATGATACCCCCTAAGAGTCGGTCCGGTTGCAAGTTCGGTCGCGGCGTCGGACACGGGTCCCGGCCGCGATTCCGATCCGGCAGGGCCGACTCGGGGTGAAAACAGGATCGCCCCGCCACCCTCGAAAGGGTGACGGGGCGATCGTCGGTCTCGCGGGAGTACCGCGGGGCCGCTACTTGGGGCTGGCAGCGAGGATCGTGCCGTCGCCGTAGCCGACGTAAAGCACGCCATCCTTCGAGTTCGTGGGAACGAAGTCGAACGAGCCGAGGCCCACCTGCGAGACGATCGGCAGGCCCTTGCCCTTGCGGATCTGACCGTTGCGCGAGGAGCCGAGGGTGACGACGTAGTCGCCGACCATGACGACGGGGCGCTCGGCACCCGCGTCCTTGAACACCTCGTCGCCGTTGGCGGCGTCGAAGGCGTGGAGTCCGACGGCGTTCTTGACGAACACGTAGCCCTTGAACTCCGAAACGGTCGTCTTCGCCGTTCCTTCGGCGCCGGACACCGACGTCGAGACTTCGCCACCGAGCGTCCAGGGCGACTTGCGGATCGGGCCGTCGCAGCCCTTCATCCAGAGCACCGTGCCGCTGTGGTTGTCCATGCAGCGCAGCATGTTGTCGTCGCTGCCGAGGAACATCAGGTCCTTCGTCATCGCGGGGGCCGCCCGGTTCGACGCGAACGTGTTCATTTCCCACAGCGGCGTCTGGGCGCCCGAGGACGCGGGATTCGTCGCGTACGACATCACCGAGTTGTCTTCCGACACGATGATCATCGACTCGCCCGACTCGGTGACCATCGGGGTCGCGAGGATGCGGCCGGACGTGCGCACGCCCCAGCCAACGGCGCCGTCGGACAGGCTGATCGATTCGAACGTCTTGTTGTCACGCGGCGACCCGAGCGAGCCGACGTACACGGTGCTCGCCGTGGCCGCGGCACCCGTCGTCGCGGAGAACGGGAGGCGGATGGGCGAATGATCGGACTCGGCGCCACTGCGACGCGAGAACGCCTGAACCCAGAACGCCCCGGCGTTGTCCTTCTCGACGAAGACGTAATGCGTCGGGCTTTCCGACGGCGGGAACGCCAGCGGATACTTGAGGGTCGAAACCCAGTTGGCATTGAGATCGCGCCGGGCGAGGCACACGATCCGGCCGGTCGTGTCGACGGCCAGGAGATCCTGGTTCATCACGTAGAGGCCGGTCAGCGCCACGGGGCCGTTCGCCCCGAGATCGATGCGCATGACGTCGGGGTTCCACGGAAGCTTCGCGAGCATCTGCTCGCCGCCGGTCGCGGCACGACTGCCGCCGCCGCCACTGCCGTACGTCGCGGCCGACATCGTGTACGAGCCGCCGGAGGACGGGCTCGGGGCCGAGGAGGACTGATACCGGCGACCACGGCAGGCCGGGAGCCCCGCGACGGCGCAGACGAACACGGCGAGGGCGAGCCTCGAAAGGAGTGCGCGGGACGTCATCGATCACCTCGGCGTCGGAGGAAGCGCTCAGTCATCGACGTGCGGGGGCCGGAGAACTCCGGCGCCCGAACGTCGCCGCCCCGGGTCCCGGCCCGACGGCCGCGATCCGACGACGACGAACCGATGACACCCCGGTCGCCACCCGAACCCTGCCCGGGAACGGGGTCACGACCGGGAGATTCTTGGGCGTTTATAGGAACGGCCGTTCCGAGTGTCAAGGATGCGGAATCCGAGATCCCAAACCCCGGGTGGCGGGGGTGGGGAGCAAGTCGTCGGTTGCGAGCGCTTCCCACGATGACTACGATCGGTGAGCCCGAAGTCACGGGTACGGACGCGGGTCCCGTTCGCCGATCGAGGGTGTGCCCGTGCGAGGCCCCCCGGGTTCCACCCGGTGCGCCGTGCGTTTGTCGGTGCAGA
>JANNRO010000006.1:0-1977 GCA_031401505.1 Planctomycetia bacterium | reverse complement strand
GACCCAGGGGTCTCCTGACTACCGGATCGAACGCGGGCCGGTTCCCCCGGAGGTCTCCGGCGTGAACAACGAGGAGAGACCGTTGTACGGCGGCGAGGTCGAGGAAAGGTCGCGGCCCTTCGGCGACGTGCTCGATGTCATGGAATTGGTGAGGAACGGCGTCGCCGACGGATCCCGACTGTTCTCGGCCGAGGGAGTCAGCATCGCCCCGATCGGCTTGCCGGTCCTGTCCGTCCGCGGCCCGCGTGTGCTGCAGGATCGCGTCGCCTCGGTGCTCGCCGACCTCGAGCGTCGCGCACTCCCGACGATCACCGTCGACGTGCTTGCGCTGCGCGGCGACGCGGCGTCGGCGAGCGAGGGTGGTCTGGCGGCGGCCGTCACACGGGGCGCACTCGTGCCGCTCGCCGGCGCGCGTGCGACGGGGTTCGCGTCGTACACGATCACCGCGCGCTCCGGATCGGACTTCGCCTATGTCCAGGACGAGGACGTCGAGGTGGCCATGAAGGCGAAGGCGACCGACCCGCAAGTCGGCATCGCGCGGCGCGGGCTCGCCTTCGCGGCCGAACTGCGTCGCGCGACGGCCGAACGCGTGAGCGTCGCGGTGCATGCGTGGTGGATGGACGCTCGCGCGCCGAAGCTCGTCGCCATGCAGCCCGGCGGCGATCCAGTCGAGACTGTCGTGACGGACGGACGGACGGTGGACGCCGTCCTCGAATTGACGCCCGGGGCCTGGTCGATCGCCGGCGGGAGCGGCGACGTGACGTTCGCGATGCGTGCGACGGTGCGTCCGCACGAGCCCGTGTTCGCGAGCGCCGCGCCCGTGCCCTCACCCGACGCGGTGCCGAAACTCCCCTTCTCACTTCACACGATCGATGTGGCCGATTTCGCGGTGAAGATCGGGCACGTCCGCGGAGATACTCCGGCGCTTTGGCCGTCGAACTACGAGCGGCCCGAGCCGCCGGAGTCGCCCGAACCGACGCCGGTGTTCCCGTCCGACAACCTGATTGCGTCGATTCGGGCGTGGGCGCCCGCCGCGTGGACCGCCGAGGGTGCGGTCCTCGAATTGACGCGAGGATCGCTCTACCTCCGGACCGACGAGGCGACGGCGAAGGCGACGACCGATCTTCTGGATGGGATCCGCGCGTCGCTCGCGCGAACGACCCGCGTACGCGCGATCGTCGCGACGCTGCCGCTCACGTCGATTCCGGAGTACCTGGCCGGTCTCGACGACGGCGCGGCCCTCGTCGCCGATGGCTGCCAGGCGCTGCTCGCGCGCGCGGGAGCGCAGGTCATCGATCGCGGCGGCGTTCTCTGCCGATCGGGACAGCGAAGCGCCAGCGTCTCGGGCAGGCGCCGCACCTACGTCGGTGACTACGACGTCAAGGTGCACGAATCCTCGGTCATGGGACAGCCCGTGAATCGGGACGTGCTCGAGGGCTTCTCGTTCGACGTCGAGGCGCGACTTGCGGCCGGCGGCGCGGCGGTGGTCTGCGATCTGCGCATCGACCGTTCGACCTGGGACTCGACGCGGCAGGTCAGGACTTCGCACGGCGATCTCGAGTGTCCGTCCCTCGGCGTCTCCCGCATCCGCGGTGAAGTCGTCATCCCGCTCGGCTCGCAGCGCATCGTCGGCGCCACTCTCGCCTTCGGTGTCGTCACGTTGACGATCGTCTCCGCCACCACCGAGTAGTTCGCCTCCCAAAAGTGTCAGACACTTTCGGGAGAGCAAGTCCCAGACTCCGCCGCGAGCCCGGATTTCCGGGCGGCGAACTCCGCTGTCGCACACGCCTGACGACGCGACGTCCGTTCTTCCTCTCCCGAAAGTGTCTGACACTTTGGGGAGACGAAGCGTGAGGCTGCGATTCTCAAGGGTGTGAGCGACGCTCTCCCCCCGGCGGACTTGGCGGCTCGGTTCCCGCTCGGACGTCGCGTCGTCAGGCGTGTGCGACAGCGGAGTTCGCCGCCCGGAAATCCGGG
>JANNRO010000005.1:0-8263 GCA_031401505.1 Planctomycetia bacterium | reverse complement strand
CGGATCAACGCTTCCCACGGGGTCTTCGTCCGGGTCTCGGCCATGTGGCCCGCGATCGAGAAACCGGCGTTGCTGTAGATGAACTTCGTCCCCGGTCGTTCGAGCGGCGGGTACTTGACGACGCCGAGGAAGAGCCGGTGTCGCTGCTCGACGGGCGTTCCCTCCCGTTTCCAGAGCTCGCCCCAGAGGCCGTCGCGCGAGAGATCGGTCGGTGCGCCCGAGCGGTTGGTCAGCAGTTGTTCGAGCGTGACGTCCTTCCAGCCCGCGTCGGCGTCCTTCGGAAGGAACCCCTCTTCGAAGCGGCAGAGCGCGCCGCCGAACGTCAGCACCTTCTCGTCGACGAGCGTGGCGCAGAGCGTCGCCGTCATCGACTTCGTGCAGGAGCCCAGGTGCCAGAGGTCGTCGATCGTCGCCTTCGTCGGGTCACCCCGGCGCCGCACGCCGTCGACTCCGATCGCGGTGACGCGGTCGTGCTTCACGACGGCCGCGCACAGGGCGGGCATGTCGTACTTCGCGCGAATCGTCGCGAGGAGCGGACCCAGGTCCTCCTCGGCGGCCTTCGCCTTCGCGGCGGGCGCCTTGACCGGATCGGCCAGGGCAGGTGCGGAACCGAACCCGAGCAGGACGAGGAGCAGCGCTCGAACGGAGTACGGGACCTGAGAGTCCCTCACAGAATGCGCCCTGCTGCGCCCGACGATGCTCTCGCTGCGACCGGCCTGCTCGGCCAAACCCCGCTCAGCGGGTTCAGAACCCGCGTCGCAGGGATTCGGCCTGCGCTTGCCGGTCTCGCTTCGGCCTCGTCGGTCTCGCGACGGGCCATTCTGAAAGGGACTCTTGATCCGATTCATGGCGTTCTCCCGCACGTACACGTCCGGCGCCTACGCATCGAGCACGACGCGATGAAGCGCCACCTCGTCGTCGAACCCCTTCAATCGTGCGCGGAATGGTTGGTCTTGATGGGGGATCGACGAGAGGAGGCGGCGCACGTCCTCGTCTTCGAGGATCGCCGTCGTCGCGACCAGATCGCCGCCGCGGCTCTCGTGCTGGGCGCGGGCCGCGAGGTTCGACGTCGTGCCGAAGAAATCGAGCGCGCCCGCGGAGTTCACGACGATCGAAGGACCCGAGTGGATGCCGGCCTTCAAGACCAGAGACTCGACGCCGTCCGGAGGCTTCAGCCCCGCCACCGCGCGGTGCATGTCGAGGGCCGCCGCTACGGCTTCGGCCGGCGTGCGAAACGACGCCATGACGGCGTCGCCGATCGTCTTGACGAGCATCCCGTTGCGGCGTCCGATCGCCTCGCGCAGCACCTGGAAGTGCTCGCGAACGAGCGCGTACGCGGCGGCATCGCCGATTCGGCGGTAGATCGCGGTCGAGCCGCGCAGGTCGGTGAAGAGGATCGCGATGCGACGCACGGCGATGCGCTCGCCCGGCGCCAGCACCTCGTCGGTCAAGAGGTCGCGAAAGCCCGGGATCGACACCACGTCGAGCGCGGTCGCGACGTCGTCGAGCCAGCGCACGCGCTCGAGCACGAACACGGCGTCGGTCGGCGCCGCGTTGCGGATCGAGAGCGTCACCCGCCCTCGCGCCAGCGCGACGGCCGAAGTGCGCACGCCGCGGTCGCCGAGATCGATCGATGCCGACGTCGGCAATGATTGGTCGTCTTCGGCGTGGACGACGACGGCGCCCTCGCGCCGGGCGCTCCGCAGGCGATACGCCCCTTCGTCGAGCGTCACGACGACGGCCGCCTCGCCTTCGGCCGCCACCTCGGCCTGCGCCACGATGTGCGGCGTATTGCCCGGGCCGCCCATGCAATAGACCTCGGGACCGACCCGACGCAGGTCGGCCGCCGGCCGGAAGACGGCCTCGAGCGAGCGGTCGAAGTCGACGTCGAAGTCGATGCCGCACGCGCTGCAGCGGTTGCTCGAGCGCACGTCGGAGAGCGACTTGACCGTGCGTTCCGACGCGCGGCAGTGGGGGCACAGGCTCTCCCAATAGAGTTCGAGCACGCCGGCTCGCACGGCCCGTAGAAATGCCTCGAGCACGTGGCGACGAGGGCGCTCCCATTGGTCGGCAAGCGCGAAGGGACGCACGCGTCGCAGATCGGACGCGTCGGCGCTCGCGAGGTGCGTCGCGAGGCGATGGGCGATGTCACTCGGGATGTCGGTCCCCGCTCGAGCGAGACGCTCGAGCGCCGTGCGCGCGACCGACCCCCGGGCCGGGCGACCGGCGGCTCCGGCGGACAGCTCGGCGTCGACCTGCGCGAACGCCCGATCGAGTCCCTTCTTCGCGTTGCGGGCCATCAGCGGGACGAGCCAGGACGAGACGCGCGACCTCGGGTCGACGGTCATCTCGGCGACGACCTTCGTGCCGCGAGCGTCCGGCACGAGCTTGACCCCGTACCGAAAGCGCGTGACCGGACCCTTATCGAAGCGGCGCTCGACCGAATAGCGCTCGCCCTCGACCCATTGGTAGGGATCCTCGACGTACGACGTGGGCACGAGCCCGTAGAACGTCTGCGAGACCGAGAGCACGTGATCGCGGCCCGGAGCCGCCGAATGGGTGTAGGTCGCCGGAGGCAGGCCCGCCAGCCGATCGATCCGGTCGGTGTCGGCCACGAGGGGCCAGACGGTGGACGGCGGCGCGTCGAACCACCATTCCCAGACGAACGTACGCGACCGCGGGGGCATGTTCGCACCCTACCACCGGGCATGAGGCCCCGCCCTCGTCGTCGAGTCGCGATCACGGGTAGGCTTCCGATCGGAGGCTACATGACTCGCATCTCGGTTCCCGCGCGCACGGTCCTCGCCTGCGCGCTCCTCCTCGCGATCGCTCCGGCCCGGGCCGACGACGCGCTGGTCCGCACGCGGATCGACCTGTCGGGCTTCGCCGCCAGCGCCCCCGCGACCGGCCCCCGGATTCGGGTCCCCGGCGACGTCGGGCATTCGTGGCTCGGCCTCGACGACGACGAGTCGGCACCCGCCGGCTTTCAGGCGGCGCCGTTCCCCGAGACCGCATTGTCTCCCGAGCTCTTCGACGACCTGATGCGGCGCGTCGTGCCCGAGTCGGCGTTTCCGGGCGTCAATCGCCAACTGTCGGGCCGGTCGATCGACGTGTGGGGGCCCGGTGCCGGCGTCGAGCGTACGAAGAAGGCGGTCGTGTTCCTGGAGGCCGCGTACGCGCCGAGGCTCTCGGTCGTGGCGTCGCTGTCGGCCACGACCGACACCGGCCCCTTCCCCGTCGCGAGCGGCGCGATCTCGCTGCTCCCGCGGCGATGGACGCAGGTCTGGTGGCGACGCGAACTGCACCGCCACGTCGCGGGCTATGCCCTCGAAGTCGCGCAGGGGGCGGTCGTCAACCGTCCGACGGTGGCGGCGGTCCCCGAGGGCGGAGAACTCTATCTGCGCTGGTCGCCCGGAGAGAAGACGTCGCTGATCGAGGTCTACGCGGCGGAGTTTTCGCCGCTGCCGGCGCAGAAGATCGATCTGTCGGGCATTCGGAACACGCCCGAGTCGAGTCCGATGGGGGTCGTCGAGATGCCGCGGACGGGCGTCACGAGGCTCGCGACGACGTTGGTCGTACCCGGGCGGGCGACGTCGTTCGATCTGCCCTGGAGCGGACGCGGGCTCGCGAAGACGCTGACGCTGGCCGTCGCGGCCGCGCCCGAATCACCGGCGCCGATCGAGATCGGCGCGTCGAGGCTCCGGGTCTCGCGGGTCGCCGCCGCCGCCGCGTCGCTCGAGGGCGGCGCACGCGAGAGTTCCGTTCAGGATCTCGTCTCGAAGTTCCAGGCGCTCGGCGGCCTCGACGGCGGCGTACGGGGCCTCGAGACGACGGCCGACACGTTCGTCGCGGGCGAGGGGGCGGCGGCCGAACTCGATCGCCTGCGCGACGAGATCGTGCGCGTGGAGTCTTCGCTGACGTCGTTCGACGTGACGTTGCGCCTCGTGCGCATTCCGCAGGGAGGGCCGAGGGGCGACGGGCCCGGCGGAGCGTGGGCGATCGGCAAGCCGCTGGCTGCCACGGCGGCGTCGCTGCTCGATCCGAAGTCGTTCGACACGTCGTCGATTCGTCTGCCGGTGCTCTCGGGCACGTCCGCGTCGACACGGCTGGCGATCAGCACGACCGGGTTCAGCTACCTCTCGAGCGCCGTCGCGCAGGACGCCGCCGGCGTCCAGCCCGAGAGCGGTGCGTGGTTCGACGGATTCTTCGCCGAGCGGTTGCGCGCCACCGCGCGCGACGGCGGCGGCGCTTCGTTGTCGCTCGTCGGCAACATCTCCTGGGTCCGGCCGACGGCGCATGCCGCCGACCTCGCGTTCCGCACGCCGATCGGGCTGGAGGGACGGACGGGGCCCGGGAGCCTCGACGTTCCCGACGTGCGCCACGTCTCGATTCCCCTCGTCGCGACGGGGGAGTCGAAGCTCGACATGGACGTTTCGTTCTCACCGGCCGACGTCAAGGACGCCGCGTCGATCGTGCTCTCGGCCATCTCCGTCCGCGACGATCAAGGCACGCTCTCGACCGTACTGCTGATCGGGACCGTCGCCGCCCGATAGCCGACGCGAACGCCCTCCGGTTCAGGGCGCCTTCTGGAGGACGAGTCCGCCGACGCTGATCCAGTGCGTCTCCTCGCCCCGGACCTCGGTCGTCACCCGGATGCGGTCGTCGACCGTGCCGACCGGCGCGTCGTCGGGCAACCGGATCTCGACGTTCCATGCCCCCTTCGCTTCAGGCGCCCTCACCGCCTTCGCCGTCACGTGACCCCGCTCGGCCGTCGCCGTCACGTCGCCGAGGTCGACCGTCGAGTCGAAGCCGCGAACCAGCACGTGGACGACGGCGCCCTTCCCCTTCGCCACCGCGCCGACCGACGCCTCGCGCTGGGTCAACCAGACCCGGCCCGAGATCGCGCCGCCGACGAGCACGTCGATCGACGGGCGATCGGGCGCGTCCGTGTGGATCTTTGCGTGGCCTGAAACGGTACCGATGCCGGGCGGCTTTCGGAATCGGAGCGCGATTTCCCATCCTCGAAAGGGCGGCGCCTCGTAGGGCTTCGTCTCGAACTCGGCGTCCACGTCGATTCCTTCGATGCGCGTCACCTGAAACGGCGTGCCGACCCCTTCCTTCCACGTGAGTACCACCGAGGGCGAGGGACTCGAGCCGACGAGGGAGAGGGGAAAGTAGAAGTTCGCGGGCTCGATCAAGACGCCCGCGCTGATGTCCACGGACACTTCGAGGGGGACGTGCGGATGTGCGGGGTCGTCGGTCGTGACCCGCACCCATTTGGTCTGCGGCCCCGCCATCGCGTGGGTGCGGAACGTCACGACGACGTTCGTCGAGGCTCCCGGTGCAATCGTCGTCGCCTTCGCGGTGCCGACGAGGCACCCGCAGTTGCCGTGCACCCCCGTCACACGAAGCGGCGCACCACCCCGGTTGGTGAGGAGAAATTCGGTAACGAGGTCCGCCTGCTGGGTCGCGACGCCGAAGTCGTGGCGGGTTCGGTCGTAGGACGCGATGGGGACCGGCCCGGAGCCTTCGCCGCACGCGGCGAGCGCCCCGAGCACGACCGCCGCCGCGGCGCGGACGATGCGACCCGAACCGGACGCGGGACGGCGGGGCGATTGCGCGGTCACGAAGCTATGCGCAAGCGCCCCCCAACGACAGACGTTCATCTTGAACGCGAATTCCGACCGGATGCCCCATGGAACTCGTTCGATGTCAGGGCGCCACCAGATGGATCGGCGGTCGATAGAGCGGCTTCGGGATCGGCTTGCGAAGTTTGCGTGCAGCAGCGAGCCAGTTCGTCATGGCGACGGTCACCTCCGCCAATGCTGCTTCGCGCGTAGCGCCGAACGCGGAGCAATGGGCGAGGTCGGGTACGTCGGCGATGAAGCCGCGATCCTCGTCGCTGTAGAAGATGTTGACGTGATAGTGCTCGTGGTTCATCGGCCGTGCTCGATCCTGAGATTGTAGCGCTCTACGAGGCGCATGAATTGGCGAATCTGGTAGGGCTTCGCTTCGCCGGACACGGATTGCAGGTTGAGCAGTTCCGGGACGCCCGGGCGCGCGAAGGCGTGGTGACTTCCCGCCGTGCGGATGAGGCGAAAGCCGTTCGCTTCCACGAGACGCTGGAAGTCCGCGAAGTCGACGTTTGCCAACGCGCCCGACGCGAAGCGGCGCATCAGTCGGTCCGGTTTCACGAGCGCATCCCCCGCTTGCCGGGCAACCGGAATGGCGGCGCCGTCGGGATGCTGCCGGGAATTCCACGTCGAGTCGCACGTCGGCTCGCGGCGGGGTCGAGTCGCCTCGTTGCCGCGGGGGACTTCATGCGAATTCCATGAAGGGGGAGACGCATGACGCGGTCGCACGTCACGCGAAATCCGCGATCCGCGGATCCCCACACCATCCGCCATCTCTCGATCCATCGCCAGCCGTGCCGTCGATCTCGCGCCGCCTACGCGTGCCGGAGCGCTTCCACGGGGTCGTGGTCGGCGGCGCTCGAGGCCGGGTTGAGGCCGAACACGATGCCGACGCCGGCCGAGACCGCCAGCGCCAGGGCCATCGAGGCCGTCGTCACGACCGTCGGCATGCCGAAGACGTTCTCGATGATCTGGGGGAACACCCAGCCGAGGCCCAACCCCGCCGCGCCGCCGACCGTCGAGAGCAGCAGCGTCTCGGCCAGGAACTGGAGCACGATGTCCCGGCGCCGGGCGCCGAGTGCGCGGCGAATGCCGATCTCGCGCGTGCGCTCGGTCACGTTGGCCAGCATGATGTTCATGATCCCGATGCCGCCGACCAGCAGCGAGATCGCCGCGATCGAGAGCAGGACGATGGTGAAGATGCGCTTGGTCCTCGCCGCCTCCTCGAGCAGTTCGAGCGGAACGGTCAGCTGGACGTCTTCCTTCGGATGGCGCTTGCCGAGCAGCGAGCGCAGAGCGGCCGCCACCGCGGGCACGTTCTCGACTTCGTTCGCCTCCACCACGATCTGATGCAACTCGACGCGCTCGTTGCGCCGCCCGCCGCTCGTGCGCTCGGTGATGAGCGGGCTGAAGCGTTCGAGTACGGTCGTCAAGGGCACGAAGATCGCCCGATCCTCGTCCCCCGAGGCGCCGGCACCCGACGCCGGCGCGGTGCCGCGCCGTGCGACGACACCGATGACGGCGTAATAGTCGGAACCCACGCGCACGGAGCCTGCCAGCGGCTCGAGCCCCGCGAACAGCGTCTCGGCGACCGCCGCGCCGAGTACGCAGACGTTCCTGCGTTGAGCGGAGTCTTCGTCGGTCAGGAAGCGCCCGTCGGTCACGACCAGATTCGTGACGTCCTTGTAGTCGGGCTCGGTGCCGAAGACGAGGCCCTTCAGTTTGCGTCCGCCGTTCCACAGGTCGTAGGGCACGTCGCGCCGCGCGACCATGCGCGCCATGTGCGGCACGGTCTCGCGCACCGCGGGCACGTCGACGAGGAGCAGCCCGTATGCCGCCACCCACGTCGACTTCGTGGACGCGTTGGACGACTCGGGCGGCTTGACGCTGCGCACGATCAGGTTGCGGCTGCCGAGCCTCAAATACTGCTGCTGCGCGTCGCGCGAAGCGCCCTCGCCGATCGCCTGCATGGCGACGACGCTCCCCACGCCGAAGACGATGCCGAGCGCCGTCAGGAGCGAGCGCAGCTTGTGGAGCCATAGGCTCTTTGCCGCGAGCTTCAACAACCGCCCGTACCGGGAGAGGCTCACGCGGGGCTCCGGGCGGGCGCACGGTTGACGTCGATGCGCTCGACGCGGCCGTCGCGCATGTGGACGACGCGCTCGGCTCGTGCCGCGACGTGCGGGTCGTGCGTCACGATCAACAGCGTCTTGCCCGACGCATGCAGCTCGTCGAGCAGGCCGAGGATCTCCCCGCCCGTCTTGCTGTCGAGGTTGCCCGTCGGCTCGTCGGCGAGCAGGAGCAGCGGGTCGTTGGCGAGCGAGCGCGCGATCGCGACGCGTTGCTGCTGACCGCCCGACAGCTGGGTCGGTCGGTGGTGGAGTCGATCTCCGAGGCCCATCCGCTCGGCGAGCGCGGTCGCGCGCGCCCGCGCGACGCGATCGGGCGTCCCGGCATAGAAGAGCGGGACCTCGATGTTTTCGAGCACGTCGAGCTGGGGGATCAGGTTGTAACTCTGGAAGACGAAACCCAGCCTTCGGTTGCGCACGTCGGACAGCGCGTCGTCGGACAGCGTCGAGACGTCGGTGCCCCCCAACCGGTACGTGCCCGCCGACGGGCGATCGAGACAG
>JANNRO010000004.1:0-2629 GCA_031401505.1 Planctomycetia bacterium | reverse complement strand
CATCGACGTGCTACTCGCGAACTGACCATGCTC
This sequence comes from Planctomycetia bacterium, assembly GCA_031401505.1. GTDB lineage: Bacteria > Planctomycetota > PLA2 > PLA2 > JAEUHO01 > JANNRO01. The sequence goes on along the minus strand of JANNRO010000004.1, from coordinate 2,596 downwards.
TCGATGACACAGCGTCGGCGCACGATTTCGGAGTCGCGGCGAGTCGTGAAGCGACTCCGAGAACGCCAAGTGACCCTCGCGTCGTCGAGATCAGCCCGTCAGGTCGATCGGAGGTCGAATCCGTGGTTGCGTACCACGGCGTTCGCCTTGCTGGTCTGCGTCGTCGGCTGTGGGCGATCCGAGCCGGGGTCCCCCGACTACTCGCCGGGTGCAGCCAACCCGAGCGTCGTGGCTCTCCATGTTCCGCCTCCGCTCCACCCGGTCGTGAACTTTGGCGGTGTTTCGCTCACGGGAAGCCCGAGTGAGGCCGTCGTGCGACCGGTGGACGGGGTTGTCGGATCGCTTCATACGATTCACGTCACGGGGACCGGCGTAACAGGCCTCGGCGTCGTAGAGAGGGACGGAGTGCGGTATCTCCTGGTCGCCGAACTCGAGGCCGGCAACCACTTTCGAATGGAGCGGTTTCACGACGACGACGGCGATGGATGGCCGGATGAATCGTCGAAGGTGTTGCTCCTCGCGTCGGGCGACGAACCCATGTTCGTCGTTTCGATCGCCGCACGGAGTGCGTCCCTGATGTACATGGCCGACGCACGCTGTGGCGACATCCTCGTCGCGACCGACAGGAACGCGGACGGCTGGGTCGATACTCTCGTCCCGAGGCGCTTCGCCCGGCGAGACGACCGCCCGGACATCGCGTTCGTCGACATCCGATACATGCGGGACCCGGCAACCCAGGCCCATCTCCTCATGGCGACGCCGGAGTTTGGTCGTGAAACCGCCGATCTTCGGATGCCGTTGCGCATTTTCCACATCGCCGCCGATGGCCTGCGACCCGATGCCGACGAGATGATCGTTCCGACGGACTTGAGGCCGGTGCTCTCGAAGGGTGCGTTGACGGCTGGCGAGACACGGATCGAGTTCACCGCGGCAAGTTCGGGTACGAGTGCCGCTCCGCGCGTCTACGAAGCGTGGCGGCTCGGCTCGGAGGACGGTGACCTCGAGAAGCTGGGCGAATTGTCGCTGGCGCCCGGCGTCGTCGGTGGTTCCCTCGTGACGAAGGCGCCCCTCGTGGCGGGCTGGCGAGTCGCGATCCGAATCGGCGGCGCTACGTTGACGCAGGCGCGGTTCGACGTACGATCTGCTTGGCCGGTCATCCTGACGGTCGCGCCCGACGCCGTCTTGGCGGGTCATCAGACCGAGGTGACGATTCGAGGCACGTCGTTTCAGCGCGACATGACGGTGCGGCTCCTGCGGGGCGAGGTGTCCGAGCCGCTGGCGTTCGAGTTCATCGATGCCACGACGGCGACGGTAAAGATCCCACCCCGCACGTCGGGAGACACCTTCGGACTCGCGGCCGTCGGAAAGGGCCAGCCGACCGACGACCCGATCGTCCCGATCCGTGCGATCGACGTCAGGGTTCGTTCCCGGTAGGCGCGCGCTCTCGTGAGGATCGCCGACGCCTCGCCCGCGACCGGCTGCACGAAGTCCTCCCGGTTGGCTGACCCGGGCCTAGAATCGCGTGGCGGGCGCCCATCCTGGTGGCTCTGCCTCCGATTCTCGTCCTCGCCCCTCTCCGTCCGTGGAGGTCTCCCTGATGCGTCGGATGTCCCGTACAGCGACCGTCGCGGTCGCGGTCGCGCTTCTCGGGGTCTTTGCGTCGCTCGTCTCGCGTTCGGCGTCGTTCCCGCGCTCCGCGGCGGCCGATCCGAAGAAGGGCGGCAAAGAATCGAAGGAGCAGCCCAACCTTACGGTCACGGCGACCGTGTCCCCCGAGCGCATCGCCCCGGGGAAGGCCGGCGTCGTCAAATTGGTCTGCCTGGTGCGCAAGGCGGTCCACGTCTACGGCGACAAGGTGAAAGTTCTCCCTCGCGCGGCCGAAGGCGTCACCTACGGCAAGCACGAGTTCAAGACGAAGACGGTCCCGTACGTCGATCCGTACCAGCCCAACGAGCCGCCCGAGATGGTCTGGTTCGACAAGATCGAGATCGACCTGCCGTTCACGTTGACCGACGCCGCGCTGCCGCCCTTGAAGGTGGGCGCCGACATCAAGTGGTCGTGCTGCGACGAGGGGCAGTGCTACGCGCCCGAGACCACGAAGGAACCCGCGCTCGCCGAGGTGCTGCCGCCCACCGACTGGGTGCGCCCGGCCGGTGCACCCCCGATCGATCCGGTGCCGGCTCCGCCCCTGATGACCGATCCCGCGCCCGCGCCCGAATCCGGCATGGACGCAACGCCCGTTGCGGTCGTCCCGGCGACTCCCCCGCTCGACACGAAGCCCGCCGAACTGACGCTCGAAAGTTCGGCCGCGTCGGTTCTCGTTCGTGCGACGTCCAAGGAAATCACGATCACGTTCACGCCGGCGGAGGGCTACCACCTCTATCCGCCGGGCAACACGGAAGGCGATCCGATCTTCGTCAAGGGGAAAGAGGCCGAGGGCGTTCGCTGGCGTGAACCGGTGCACCCGGTCGGCGCGGAAGAAGAGGGTACTGGTCGATCACGATTCAGGCATCGCGCTCGGCATGCAGGCAAAGACCATGGGCGGGTTGCGCAGGGAGCTCCTCGATCGGCGCAAGGAGCTGCCGGCGCTGTTCGC
>JANNRO010000003.1:0-5239 GCA_031401505.1 Planctomycetia bacterium | reverse complement strand
CTCGAAGCCGACCACACGGCGGTCTTGAAGGAGATCGAAGGTGCCAGGACCGAACAGGCTCGTCTCGCCGACGAGGTGCACGTGCTGCGCGCCGAGATCGACGCGCTCGAGGCCCGCACGAGCGTGGCGCAGACGCGCAAGAGCTGCCGCGACGCCGCGGTGGATGCGTCGGGCTTCGGCGACGCGCGCGCGCGCCTCGACGCGATTCGCGCCTCGATCCGCACGCAGAACAAGAAGCTCGAGTACTACGCACTGAAGTACGACACGACCCGATTCGACGGCTCGACGGACGGGTTCCTCTCGGGCGATGCGATCGAGGCGCTGCGCTCGGTGCTCGAACCCGCAGCTCGCTGAATCGAAGGTCGCTGATTCGAAACCGAACCCGGCGAGGGAGAAACCCATGCGCGCGTCGAAGCTCTCGCTGATCCCTCGCCTGATCGGCATCCTCGCCGCGGTCGTCGCCGCGGCGGGGATCTCCCTCGAAGTCTGGTGTGCGCTCGACCGCGCCCACGCGGGCGCGCCGAACGTTTCCCCGGAGGCCGCCGCGCACTCGGTTTTCGCAAAGCCGTCGGCGGAGACGTTTTCGCGCCTCGCGCGCGTGAACGCCGCCGCCGGCAATGCGAAGGGCGCGGCGTATGCGGCGGAAGTCGCCGCACGCATCAAGCCCCAGGACCCGGTCCTGCGGGCGGAGGCCGCGCGCGCCGTCGACGCCGCCGTCCGGGCGCACGTGCTCGCGTCGGCGCGTCCCGCGGCGATCGGTGCGGTCGGCGTGCTGTTGTTCCTGGGATTCGCGGCGTGGCGCCGACGAGGCGCTGCCCGAGCGATCGTTCGGATGATGGAGGGCGCACGGGGCCGACTCCGTGTGGTTCCCGAGGGGAGTCGTCCGGCGCCGGGCAACGACGCGATGGTGGATGAAGGCACGCGCGCGTTGGTCGTCGACGCGGAACTGCCCGCGACGGTCGCTCGGCTGCGTCGCTGTCCGGCGGCGGTCGCGTACCTCTCGAACTCGACGGCCAACGTGACCGTGCGACTCTCACCGCGCACCGACGTCGAGAGCGGCGCCGTGCGCTGGCGCGTCGAGGGCGACACGCTCGCGAAGATCACGGCGGCACCCGGTCGCTGGCGCGTGATCCTGCGCGTGGGCGCGGCCACGCTCGCCGAGTCGTCGTTCCTCGTGACGCCGCTCGCCCGCGTCCGCGCGGCGTAGTTCGAATTGAGATGTTCGACGCGGTGGGAATCTGCGCGATGCTCGAGCGGCGGTTGCCACCCATCCTGCGGACGCCACTACTGCGAGCGCCAATATCCTGGGTCTCGCGAGAGATGCATCACGGCGAGCACGTAGATCCGGCTCGGTTCGACTCGGTAGACAACCGCATACGGAAATCCCGGTACGGTCACCCGACGATTCCGCGGGCCGAACGATCGTCCGATTCGCGGGAACTCGACGAGGCGCGCACAGGCCAATTCCACCGATTCAACGAATCGCGTGGCGGTGCCGGGTGACCGCTCGCGGTACCAGGCGATCGCCGCCAAGTACTCGTCCTCCCCTTCCGAGTGAAACTCGAGGCGCTTCACCGAAGCAGCGACCGGGCTTTCCGAAAGACCACCGCAGCGGGCGTGCCGCGCGTTCGACCGGATTCGAGTTCATCGAGCCGACGTTCGATTTCCGCGAGCCAGAGCTTCTCATGGTCGGCGTTTGCGGGAGGCTCCACGCTCGCCAGGATCCTCTCCGCCAACCGAATCCTCGCGGCGGGCCGGAGTTTCAGGATGCGTGCTTCGAGTTCGGATCGCCGAGTGGCCATACGCGCAGTGTAACGCGCCGACAGCTGGCCGGTCGCCCGCGTTCGGGCAATTTCACGCGGCGATCGCGCAACGGGACCCGAGTCCGACTCGGCTTCGATCGCGCCCGGGGCGCGGGTAGGCTCGCGGACGAGGTGTCCATGGCCTACGCGCGCAATCGGATCGGCGGCAACTGGGAAGACTCGGGCGCCCGATTCCTCGAAACGACGGACCCGGCGACCGGCGAGAAGATCGGGCGCGCGCCGCTCTCGACCGCGGCCGACGTCGATCGCGCGGTCGCGGCCGCGCTCGCGGCGTTCCCGGCCTGGTCGGCGACGCCCGCTCCGCGACGGGCGGAGTTCCTGCTGCGCACGGCGGTGATCCTCGATGCAAGAAAGGAATCGCTGGCGCGGTTGATGACGCGCGAGATGGGCAAGGTGAAGGAGGAAGCGCTCGGCGACGTGCAGGAGGCCGTCGACATGGCCTACCTGATGGCCGGCGAGGGCCGGCGGCTCTACGGCCATACGACCCCGAGCGAACTGCCCAACAAGCTCGCGATGACGCTGCGCGAGGCGATCGGCGTGTGCGGGCTCGTGACGCCGTGGAACTTCCCGGTCGCGATTCCGTCCTGGAAGGCGCTGCCCGCACTGGTGTGCGGCAATACGGTCGTCATCAAGCCATCGGAAGAGACGCCGGGCTGCGCGACGGCGTTCGTCGAGTGCCTGGTCGAAGCCGGGTTGCCGCCGGGCGTCGCGAACCTCGTCCACGGCACGGGGGAGGAGGCGGGCGCCGCGCTCGTCGGGCACAAGGACGTCCCCGTGATCTCGTTCACGGGCTCGGGCGAGACGGGCCGTCGCATCGGGGGCGTCACGGGTCCGATGCTCAAGCACGTCCACATGGAACTCGGCGGCAAGAACGGGGTCGTCGTGCTCGACGACGCCGATCTCGATTTCGCCGTGCGGGCCATCCTCTGGTCGGCGTTCGGAACCTCGGGGCAGCGTTGCACGGCGGCGAGCCGCGTCATCGCGCAGTCGGGGATCCACGACGAACTGGTAAAACGCCTCGCCGATGGCGCCAAGCGCATGCGCATCGGGAACGGCTGGGATGCGGGCGTCCAGATCGGTCCGCTCGTGACGAGGGAGGGACTTGCGAAGGTCGAGAAGTACGTCCGCATCGGGCTCGACGAGGGCGCGACATTGGTCGCGGGCGGCAGGCGACCGACCGACCCGGCGCTCTCGAAGGGCAACTTCTACGAGCCGACGGTGTTCTCGAACGTGAAACCGGCGATGCGCATCGCCCAGGAGGAGATCTTCGGGCCGGTGACGGGAGTCATCCGGGTCGCGAATCTCGACGAGGCGATCGAGGTCCACAACGGCACCGCGTACGGGCTCTCCGGCGCGATCATCACCCGCGATCTCGCGGCGAGCATGAAGTTCGCGCGCGCGAGCAAGACCGGGATCGTCTACCTCCACAACGGGACGATCGGCGCGGAGGTGCATCTTCCCTTCGGCGGCGTCAAGGCGACGGGCAACGGCCATCGCGAGGCGGGGATCGCCGGGATCGATTTCTTCAGCGAGTGGAAGACCGTCTACATCGACTACAGCGGCGCGCTCCAGCGCGCGCAGATCGATCGGTAGCGAGTCAGTCCCCCATCCCGGTCATTCCGGGCTCCGGGGGCGGCGCGGCCGGGGTCGCCGGTTCGGGCATCTTGACGCTCGCGGGCCACTCCCCTCCGACGACCTCCTCGATGCGGTGGTTCTTCGTCATCGTCAACTTGACGGTGCGGCCCCGCATCTCGGCCTCGCCCTCGAGCGATTGCGCGAGGGCGAGCGTCGCGGACGCGACGCGGCCTTCGAGACCCACCGTGATCGTCCCCGTGACGAGCAGCGTGCCTCCGCTCTTCCACGGGATCGGTTTGCCCTTTTCGTTGCCGGGAAACGACGCGAGCGCGAGCCCCCCCTGACAGGTGACCAGCGCGAGCGACTTTGCGACCGACGTCAGCGTGCACGTGGACGTCGTCTTGCTCTTGTCGAGCCGCGCGCCCGCGGCCGTCCCGTCGAGGAAGGCCGAGAGGTCGGCGCTCCACGTGTCGCCGACGGCGACGGGCGCCTTGGGCAACCAGTACGCTCGGGCGGCCGAGGGCTCGGGTCGCCCGCCGCCGTAGCGCCGGGAGAGCCACGCACTCGCCGACTTCGAGAGATCCTGCGTCGACGAAACGACGTTCGCGACGCGATCCTTGCCGAGCCCCGTGACCTCGAGGAGTGCCCCGGCCAGCGACGTGTCGTGGAACGCGCCGTCCTTCGCCGTCCAAGCCACGACGTAGACGAGCGTGCGGACGCGATTGGACTGGGCATCGATCGCGACGCAGCGTTCGATCAACCTCGCTTCGACGACCACGTCGCTCGGCGGCGTCGAGGCGGCGACCACGCCGTCGAGCGGTACGAACTTCATCTCCTGCGTGTCCCGCTCGTGGACGGTCGTCGTGACAATGTCGTCGACCTTCCAGACGTTCTTCCTCTGCAAATCGAACGTGTCGGCGGCGCGGGCGAGACCCCCCGGGACGAGCGCCAGTGCGAGAGCGAGCGCGGTCAACCTACCCATCGATGTAGACGCCGCCGTTCTGCGCCGCGAGCTTCTTCATGAACTCGATGCCCTGGACGACGTTGTCGATCCCGACGCAGTGGATGACGATCCGCTTCTGCGGATTCCACTCCGCGACGTGCTTCAGGATGATGTTGAAGTCCATCAGCGTTCCGTCGGCCGAGTTGTCGGTCGGGGCGCCGTCGGAGAGGAAGATGATCGTGTCGATGATGACCCCGGGGTACGCCTTGTCGTAGGCCCCCATGCCCGCCATCTTGAACGCGATCTGCAGCGCGCCGTCGGCGAACGTGCTTCCCGACGGCGCCATGTCGCGAATCCACGCGTAGGCGAGTTCCTTGTTGGCGTCGGTCGCGGGCAGCATCTTCTGCTGGAACTGCAGCACCGTGTGATTGAACGCGAGGATGTTGAACATCGAGTCCTTGGACAGCGCCTGAAGCGAGCGCTTCAACTCCATCTTCGCGATCTCGATCTTCGGCCCGGAAAAGCGCGACGCGCCCGCGTCGGGCTTCGGATTGCCGTCGCCCTTCATGCCGGGAGCGTCCTTCTCCGTCGTCTGCTTCGCCTTCTTCTCGGCCAGCATCGATCCGCTGATGTCGATGATGTACATCACCTTGTCCGACCGGATCTTCAGGCCGTAGAACTCGATGTCGGAGGGCCGGGGAGCCGAGACGACGGGCTGGAGCGGTCGCCCGTCTTCGCCGTACTTGGAACGATTGGCTTCCCACCACTTGGCCCAGGGCTCCTCGTACGCCTCGATGCTCTGGCCGGTCAGCTTGCGCAGCGACAATACGATGTCCTGCGCGACCTTCGGCGAAGCCTTCCCGAGTGCGTGGATCAGGAACGGGATCGCCTTGCCGAC
>JANNRO010000002.1:0-6192 GCA_031401505.1 Planctomycetia bacterium | reverse complement strand
CGCTGCCTCGCGACCCACGCAAAGACGCTCGCCGATTTGAGGCGTTGAGAGTCCCTGCATGTACAGGTCGAACGCCTCGCGCTCCTTCAGCGTCAACGCAAGGAGCGCGTTTCTCGGCAAGCCGCGGGCTCGGTCCTCACGTCGCGTCTTACGACCGGCACGCCGTCGAACCTCACCTGCCTCATCGCAAGGTCCCTGGCCGCGGGCCGCCACCTGTCGCCTGACCGACTCCCGGGCGAGATTCCGGATAAGGCCGTGGAGCCATGCGGCAAACAGCACGCTCGGGTCCGCCCGGCGTAGCGCGGCTTCGTCGTGTGCGTAGGCACGGAGCAACCCATCCTGGACCGCGTCTTCCGCAAGGTCGACCGCCAACCGCCACCTGCGGAACAGTGCGTCGGCTATGGACTTCCCCTCCGTGAGGAATACCCGCCCCGCCAGATCGGGGTCTTCGACCCAGAGCGCGAGGAAGCCGCCGACGGTAAGCGCCTTGTCCGATGGGGTCGACCGCTTCGACGTCAATTTTGCCGCCGCTTGACCTGGCTCTGATTGACGCGGCGCAGCGGCGCGTCGAAGCCCGGCAGTAGCACCCTCAGAGCGGTCCTGAATCGCGTGAGGTGCCCCTTCAATGTTGTGCCCCTTAGGTTGAACCTGCCGAACGGAACCGCGAATTGCTGCCGCCCCCCGGTCGTCACCTGCACGTGCTGTGGTGGCGGCTGCGCCGATGCGGCCGGGGGGCCAAGGCAAGCACGCTCGATGCTCCCTCACTTACCTAGTAAGGATCCGCCTCGAAAACGCGCACAATTCGGGCGGAATTCTGGAAGTCGAAAGTCCCGCAATCTCACGCGACGCTCGTTTGCAGCGACCGACCAGTGATTGGACCGATAGGTCACCGGGGGGTGCGCACTGTCTCGCCGTGCGGCGCGTCTGAAGCGGACGGGACCGGGCCTCGCGTCACGACCCGGGTGATCACCTCCCGGCTGCAGACTCCTTTGCCTCGCGGCGGAACCGAGGCGCTCCTGGCGGGCGCGTGCAACGGACTCCGTTTCCCTCCGTACGAACGCGCCCATCCAGCGGGCGCTCACCCGGAGCAATCGCCATGTCCAAGTCCCGCGCGCCCCGCCCGCTCGACGCCGTTCTCCGCGACTCGGCACTTCTCGACGAGATCCGCGTCAAGTTCGCGGCCGGCGGAGGCACCGAGATCCGAAGCGACGTCAACCTCGACCGCGTCATCGAAGCGCTCAACCCGCGGCGCGGCGTGGATCCGCGCGGCTCGATGGACGCGGCGACCGAGGCGATCGTCATGCGGGTGGGACGCCCGTCCTTCGTGGTTCGTAGCGGTCGCGTCGAGCTGCCCGCGTCGGGCGTGTGGCTCTCTCGGCTCACGCCGGACCTGCCTTCGATCGGTAAGGTGATTCCGAGCGTCGGGCGCGTCGAGGTGACGGGAGTGCCGGACTTCGACTGGCTCGGGACGGCGTGGCTCGTCGATGAGAACCTCGTCGTCACGAATCGGCACGTCGCCAAAGAGTTCACGACCCGCGATGCCGCCGGGAAGCCGGTCTTCGCGAGCGCGCCGCTCGGGGGCACCGCGACCGCTCGGATCGACTTTCTGGAAGAGTTCCGCCAGACGGCCCCGGCGCAACAGGTGCAGGTCCTTCGCGTCGTCTACGTCGCCCCGGACGGCGCAAACTTCCCCGACGTCGCGCTCCTCGAGCTCGCGAGATCCGACGGCCTCCCGGAACCGCTCTCGCTCAGCGACCGCGACGCGAAGGCTCGTGACCCGATCGCGACGATCGGCTACCCGGCGTTCGATTCGAGGAACGGCGCCGACGCGATCCGGGACTACTTCGGCGAGATCCTCGACGTCAAGCGGTTCGCGCCCGGGGAGGTCATGGAGAGCGATCCCACACTCCCCTACCTGCTCCACGATTGCACGACGCTCGGCGGTGCGTCGGGGTCGCCCGTCTTCGAGCGTTCGACCGGGCGCGTCGTCGGGCTCCATTTCGCCGGGAGCTACCTGCGGTCGAACTACGCCGTCCGGGCGTCGGCGCTGCGACGCGTGATCGCCGACGAGTGGAGCCGATCGATCGTCCCCGTGTCGCCGATCGGGGTTCCGGCCGGCGGGGGCGGGGACTCCGAGGGCCCCTCGGCCCACGGCGCTGCCTTCTTTGAAGGACGAACCGGCTACGACGAGGACTTCCTTGGCGCAGGCTTCCGCGTTCCGCTGCCTGATTACAGCGTCCACGCGAACGACGCGGCGGGCGTTAAGGGCGGCGGGCAGGTGCTCCGCTATCAGCACTTCTCGGTCGTCATGAGCGAGTCTCGACGGCTCCCCCGGCTCACGGCGGTGAACATCGACGGGCTCAACGCGCGTCGGATCCCCCGTGGGAACGACGTGTGGTTCCTCGACGATCGCATCGCGCGGTCGGCACAGGTCGGCAACGAGCTCTACCAGAACAACGAGTTCGACCGTGGGCACCAGGTTCGGCGGGAAGACCCGAACTGGGGCGTGACCCGCGAGGAGGCCGTCCTCGCGAACGAGGACACGTTCCACTACACGAATTCGTGCCCGCAGCACGCAGACCTGAATCAGAAGGAGTGGCTCGGACTCGAGGACTACGTCCTCTCGAACACGAAGCAAGAGCAGATGCGCGTCTCCGTGTTCACCGGGCCCGTCCTCCGGGACGACGACCCGAAGTATCGGGACGTCCGAATCCCGCGAGAGTACTGGAAGGTCGCGGTCGTCGTGGACACGGACACGAACCGGGCGGTCGCCACGGGCTACATCCTCTCCCAGGCCGGACTCGTGCGCGACGTCATCGACAGCGAGTTCGTCTTCGGTCCGTACAAGACGTACCAGGTCGCCGTGTCCGCGATCGAGACGAAGACGGGGCTCCGCTTCGGGAGCATCGCGAGGAACGACCCCTTCGAGGCGCGGATGCGGAGCGAAGGCCGCGGCGACGGCACGGCCCGGCGGATTCACAACCTCGGAGACATCGTCCTTCGGTAGAACGCCGCGGCGATCCGTTCGGTGAGAGCGAACGATCCGTCGTCACGGAGCGTCGGGCTCGCCCCTTCCGGCACGCTGAGAGGCGCGTGTCGGGGACGCCGATGTCGACTCGAGCGCCCGCGCTTGCGGTCTCGGAGCGCACGACCGTGCGCCAGTGTGGTTGGGGCGCGTCGTTGACTTCCAGCGCCCACGCCGCGATTGCCAGCTCGGCTAGCTCGTTCGCGAAGGCGGTGAGGAAGACGACGCGCTCGATCCGGAAGTAGTAACGGGACAGCTTGGCGCTGGCAATCGCGAGCTCGTCCGGGGAAGAGCACTGGGGCCTTGACGTCCATGCCACGCCCGCGCACCATCGCCGCTCTCCTTGGAGGACATGTGTTGGAAACTCGATTGCGTCGGTCGGTACCCGGGTCGTTCTTGCTCCTCTTCGCGGCGGCATGTGGGGGCGGGGGAGGAAGCGGTGACTCGGAGCCCTTCATCCCCGACGTCGCGCTCCTCTTCGTCAGCGGGCACAACGGCCTGCTCGACAACTCCCCGTCGGCGTCGTACCTCCATCTCGACGCCGGACCTGACATAGCGGTCGACCTGATCTCTGCCGGCTACACGGTCTCGACGTCGTACTTCGTCGACGACGCGTTCCCCGTCGGCGGCTACGGCGGCTACCTCGCCCTCGTCGACGAAATGGAGTTCTTGCGCGACAACTGGGTCCCGCTCGGCACGCGCGTCGTCGTCGTCGCCCACAGCCATGGGGGCGTCTGGGCACACGGTGCGATTCGGGCGGTCGCGGATCTCTCAATCTTTGCTCTCGTCGATCTCGATTGCAGTTCGTACGGATGGGGCTCCGTCGATCACGACCTGCAGAATGCCTACCTCGGCGGCGACCCTCGAGACGCGTACGTGATGGACGGCACGGAGTACTTCGACCTCGAAGATGTCGTCTTCCTGAATGTCGTATACGAATTCGAAGTTCGATCGGGCGACTCGGTCATCCTCTTGGGCGAGGACTTCGACGACGCCTGGAACTTCCGGATCGACGACTCGACGACCGGACTCGATCCCTACTTCTCGGACACCGACCACGAAGAAGTTCACGACCCGACGGGCACGACGATCCCGATCGTCGAGGCTTGGCTCCGAGCGAGACTCGCGAGTTGACCGCCGCCCGAATCGCCCGGACGCGTCGTCGCGCCGCGCGGTCGGGACTCACAGGCCGCTCGTCGACACCCCGGCCGTCCGGTCTGGCGCCCGCGCGACTGCGTCGCCGTGTCGCTACAGTTCGCCCACCTCGCTCGGCCAGAGCGCGGCGACCGCAAGGCGTGCAACCTCGGAGGGGAACGGGCCCCCCAAGCGGTAGACTTGGAAGAGCACCTCAGTGCCGTCGTAGAGCGTGAGCTGCCCTTCGCCGGCGTGGACGCCGACCTCGGCATGCTTCACTCGGCGCCAGTCGACGTGCACGTGGTTCCGGCCGTCGTCGAGATCGAGGATGTCCTCAAGTCCGTGGCGTCGCATGTGCGGCGTCCCGACGAGGTTCGCGCTGAATCCCACGGGGCCAACCGCGACGATCAGCTCGCCGCACCGGGCGAGCGCATCGAAGAGTTTCCGCTGGTGAGTCGACGCGATGCGGACGGCGCTGGCCATGGCCGGGGACTGTACTGCATGAATCGGGCGAGAAGTCCCTGCGCCGAGGGATGGCGATCCCCGCGAGTAGCCGATGGACGGGGACCGACGTCCCCCTCCGGTAGATCCATTTGCGCCATGACGCGACGCGACCGTGTTCTGGGTTGCGGGCGGAAGGGCACCCAAATTCTCCGATGGCCGCTCGGCTGAGAGGAGAACACCAAGAAGCGGTGGGTCGAATAGAGTTGGCCTCACTGAGCGCTCATCGGAGGACTTCGTTTTCATGGACACGGCCGTCGAATTCAATCCGCTGAAGTCCATCGCCATCCCAAATGTTGGGAAGGTGCACCCTCGCGGCCTTGTCGTCATCATCGGCCCCAATTCGTCCGGCAAGACACAAGCGCTCAAAGACATCCAATCTCGGCTTCTGGGTCAACCCAGAAAGTTGGTGGTCTGCGCGGAAGTGGAATTGAGCCCTCCCCCACCGTTGGCCCCGACTCTCGAGTCGCTCTACGCCTCGAAAATGATCCGCAAGCGCACCGACAAGGACAACACCGTCTTCATTGACTCGACGATGCCGCATCTTGGCGCGACGCCGTCGTCGAACTGGTCCTTGAACGAGAATCAAGTTGCGCACCTGCATCGAATCGGCACCACCGGCGGTGCAGGCGATCAGCAGACCGACAAGTTCATGGAACACTTCGGGCGATTCTTCCTATCATCCTTGTTCCTCGATCGCCGTCTGACAATAACGGATACTGTTGACAGCTTCGACTACGAGATGGGCGCACCGCTGAACGAGATTCAGGCGCTTTATCTCAACAGGACGGCCAAACATAAAATGGCTCAAGAGGCCGCTCGGGTTTTCGGAAAGGGAATCTGGCTCGACAACACCAGGGCCAACAAACTCTGCCTGCGCATCCGCGACGATGGAAAGGTTCCCCCGCCAGAGGATCGGTTGGAACCCGAAACGATGCGAGAGTTCCGCCTCATCGAGGATGAGGGCGACGGCTTCCGATCGTACATGGCGACCTGCATCACCCTATTGCTCGGCCGGAGGCCAGTTTGCCTAATCGACGAACCGGAACTTTGCCTCCACCCACCGCAGGCCTACGCCCTCGGGCGATTCATTGGCAGGTACGGCATCTCCGACGACCGCGCCACATTTGTCGCAACACACAGTAGCCACGTGCTTCGCGGCATTGTCGAGGAGACCGATCAACTCAAGATCATTCGACTCACGCGATCGGGCTCGCACTTCAGCGGTACGCAGGTGTCGCACGCCACGCTCAAGCCTTGCCTCGACAAACCAGGGACGAAGATTGAGACGATCCTGGACGGCCTCTTCGCCGAGGCCGTCACCGTCGTGGAGTCCGAGGGCGACCGGCTGGTCTACAGCACTACGTGGGAGAAGATCGCGGCAGACTTTAGGCACGGCATACACTTTGTCTCAGTCGGCGGTCTAGGCGGAGTAGCCAGCCCATGCCAACTCTACAGGAACCTTAAGATACCGGTCTGCCTAATCGCCGATCTCGATCTCTTGCGAGATCTGGACAAGTTCGAGAAGATCG
>JANNRO010000001.1:0-14592 GCA_031401505.1 Planctomycetia bacterium | reverse complement strand
TCGAGGTGCCGTCGACGGCGACCGATCCGAGTGGAGCCTTCACGTTCGTGTCCATTCCGGATGGCAAGGGCACGCTGACGGTCAAGGTCGCCGGCCGCGGCACGTTCACCGGGTTTTCGGTGACGACGCCTACGAAGGAGGCGTTGGTTCTCAAGATCGGTGCATCCGGCGTCATCAAGGGGCGCGTCACCGACGCCACGGGGCAAGGCATCGCGGGTGCCGACATCTCATTGACCACGTCGGCCGCGAAGCCGCCCCCGGCCGGCTCGCCGCGCGGTTCGACGGTGCGCGGGAAGACGCAGCCCGACGGAACGTATCGGCTCGAGGGGGTCGTCGCGGGGCTCGTCAAGCGCGCGGTCGCCGCGGCGACGGGCTATACGTCGCTCACCCAGGCCCCGCCCGCCGCGAAATGGACCGGCGTCGAGGCCAAGGACGGCGTCGAGGCGAATCTCGACCTCGTCATGCTCCGCGGCGGGACCGTCGTCGGGCGCGTGCTCGACAAATCGGACAAGGCGAGCGAGGTCCCCGTCGCGAATGCCGAGGTGTTTCTCCTCGGTCCCACCGGTTCCCAGATGGGGGGGCAATTCGGGGGCATGATGCAGACGACGCCCCGCGTGATGCCCGTCGACAAGGACGGCGGTTTCAAGTTCGAAGACGTGCCGCTCGGGAAGTACACGCTGTACGCCCGTAGCCCGTCGCACTACCTGCCCGTCGACGGTGCAGGAAACCAGAGCTTTCAGAACGGGCGCGTGATGCGGATGGGCGGTCAGGGAGGCGGGGGCTCGCCGGTCACGACCACGCTCGTGCTCACGAAGGAGGGCGAGACCTTCGAGAAGAACCTCCTGATGCTGAAGGGGCTTCCCGTGTCCGGCATCGTCAAAGGGCCCGACGGGGCGCCCGTCGAAGGTGCCAAGATTCGCTCGACCACCGACGGGTTCCTCCAGAACTCCTGGCAGTACGGCGTCCAGGCGCAGGGCCCCATGACGCTTGCGACCAGCGGACAGGACGGGCGATTCCAAATCCCAGGGCTCGCGCCGAACGACAACACCATCCTGACCGCGTCGAAGCCCCCGCTCGCGGGGAAGCCCTCGAAGGGGTTCAAGGTGAAGGCCGACACGCCGACGCCCGAGGTCGAACTGGTGCTCGAAAAGGGTGCGACGGTCTCGGGCAAGGTGATCGACGCCGACGGGAATCCGATCGTCGGTGCCAACGTCCAGTGCTACTCGCAGGACGGCCAGGGGGGCAACGCCACCGAGACCACCGGTGCCGACGGCGCCTTCAAACTCGAGGGACTTCCCCCCGGGAAGTACCACCTCTGGTGCTGGAGCAACTCCGGTGGAAACGCACAGAAGTCGCTCGATCCCGCGCTGACGTCGGGCGAGGTCCGCGAGGGCATCGAACTGAAGATGGTCGTCCAGAAGAAGGGCGCGAAGTTGTCGGGCACGCTCGTGGACGACGAAGGCAACGGGATCGCGCAGAGTCAGATCTCCGCGCAGGGAAGCGGCGGTAGCAACGCGTGGGCGCAGACCGATCAGGACGGCGCGTTCACGTTCAACGGCCTCGCCGAGGGCAAGGTGACGATCTCCGTCCAGGTGATGTCCGCCGAAGGTGGTTACTACCAGCAGGAGGCGATCACCAACGCGACGTTCGACGCGCCCGGTGAGGGGGTCAAGGTCGTCGTCGCGAAGAAGACGACGATCACGATCGCGGGGCGCGTGCTGACGCCCGACGGGACGCCGGTCCCGCTGTGTGTTCTCGCCACGAAGGCGAGCGCGGGCGCCAAGAGTGGCGGCTCGAGCACGGTCAGTTCCTTCGAAGGGATGGTGTATACGGGGGGACCCAACGCGGGCGGCGAAGTCGTCAACGGCGAATTCCGCCGGGAAGTGCAGCTGAAGGCGCCGTTCGACCTCGTGATTTCGTCGGCACGCGACGCCGAGGGCAGGCCGCTCAACCTGAAGACGAGCACCACGAAGATCACGGAATCGAACACGAACCTCGAGATCAAGCTCGAGGGCGGTCTCGAAATCCGGGGCAAGGTGCTCGCGGCCGACGGCACGCCGGTCGTCGGCGCGTGGGTCTCCGCGACGAATACGAACGACCGCACCGTCGAGGACGGATCGTTCAAACTGGTCGGCCTCGACGGCGAAGAAGTCTCGATCACGGTTTCGCCGACCGAGAAGTACACGGCTCCGGCCAAGCCCACGAAGGCGAAGCCCGGGGCGACCGACGTGGTCATTCGGCTGGAGGCCGGGCTCTCGATCGTCGGGCGTATCCTCGATCCCCAAGGCGCTCCGGTCACGAGTGCATACATCCAGGTGATCGGCGGTGGGTCGGGCGGCCGCAACCACTTCGGTGCACAGGTCGATCCGCAGGGCGCGTTCAAGGTCGAGAATCTGCCCAAGGACGGCACCTATGACGTCACGGTCCAGGTGTGGAACAGCGGGGGAGGCAAGGCGCCGAGCTACAAGCCGTGGTCGAAGTCGGGCGTCAAGCCCGGACCCGAAGAGTTGATCGTCCGCCTCGAGGGCGGCGAATCGATCGAAGGTGTCGTGGTGGATACCGACGGCAAGCCCGTCTCGGGCTGCTGGGTCAACGCGCAGGGGGGAGGCGGGCGAGCCAGTCCTCAGGGCGCCAATACCGACGAGCAGGGGAAGTTCACGTGCGGCGGGCTCGACGTCGGCGTGACGTACGTGCTGAAGGCCCAGCAGTGGAACGGGACGCAGCGCACGTCGCTTCCGGTGCGCGCCGAGGCGGGCGCCCGGGACGTCAAGATCGTGTTCCCGACGACGGTGAAACTGACCGGGCGCCTGACCGGCGACGGCGAGAAGACCAACTTCAACATCGTCGCGAGAGCGACCGGGCCGATCAATCCCGATGCCGACACGACGCTCGCCAATGGACAGACGATGGCCGACGGGACGTTTTCGATCGAGGTCCCGGCGGACACCGTGCTCGATCTCTTCGCGTCCAAGTGGAACGACGACCGATTCGGATTCGTCGCCGGTGCGCGAGCCGGAGGCGGGGACGTATCGATCCGCATCGAGGTCGGGAAGACGATCGAGGGAAGCGCCGAGGACGCCGACGGGAATCCTCTGTCCCAGAACACCTGGTTGGTGGCCGCGAACGATGCATGGAGTGGATACGGAACGATCGACGCCACCGGCAAGTGGAAGATTCGCGGGCTGCCGCCCGGTCGATATCACATCAAGTTGATGAACAACTCGGGGGGCAGCAAGACGCCGGTGACCGTCGATGCCGACACGGGTGCGACCGGGGTCCGCATTCGATCTTCCAGCTGAGTCCGGGAGATCGTCATGAGGCGCGGGATCTGGCTGACGTCGGCGTCGCTCGCGGTGCTCGGCGTCGCCGCCTCGTGGTGGATCGGCGGCCTGCGCTCGCCCGGGCCCTCGATCGGCGCGATCGACGAGGCGTCGTCCGACGACGAGTCGCGGTTCGCCGACTCGTCGCTGCTACGGGCGGGCCCCAGGGCGACTCCGGTCGAATCACGCGTGGGCCGACATGCGACGTCGCCCTACGCGATCGTCGTGCTGGTGCTCGACGAGAAGCTTCGACCGATGCCCGGCGTGACGGTATCCGCCCGGCTCTCCGACCGCAGGCTCGATCCGGAAGACGCGGCCGCGTGGGGGGATCCGACGGCCGAGGATCGCGTGCGGGCCTCCATCGCCTCGATCGACGATCCCAAGCCCGGTGACGAAGCGCGCGAAGCCGAAGGAACGTCGGACGCCCTGGGCCTGGCCCGCGTCGCCGTGCCGCGGCCGGGAAACTACGAGGTCTCCGCGCTCCCGGTCACGGGCCTCGTCGGCACCAGTGGCTCCGCCAATCCGAGTCGAGACAAGCCCGTGGTGAACACGTCGATCCGGATGATCGTCGGTTCGACCCTTCTCGGCCGCGTGGTCGACGATTCGGACAAGGGGGTCGTCGCGATCGTGTCGGGGCAATGGGCGAAGGACGACTTCGACGGATGGAACTACGTCGGCATTCCGGGCGTGGCGTCGGGTGCCGACGGTTCGTTCACGTTTCCCGCGGTGCCTGACGGCAAGGGCAAACTGGTGGTACGGATCGCCGGGCGCGGCTCGTTCAACGGCTTCACGGTGACGACGCCCTCGAAAGATCGATTGCTCGTCCGAATTCCCGCCGGCGGCGTCGTTCATGGTCGCGTCGTCGATTCGATGGAGCAGCCGGTGCCCGGCGCCGACGTGACGATCTCGACCTTCGCCGTCCGGCCGACGCCACCGGCCACCGCGCGCGGGGGCGTCGCGCGAGGGCGGTCGGGCCCCGATGGTGTCTACCGCATCGAGGGTGTCGTCGCGGGTCGGGTCACCGCCGTCTCGGTCGCCGCGACGGGCTTCGTGTCGCTCGTAGAGACGCCCGGCTCGGCCCGGTGGTCCGGCGCCGTGCTGAAGGAGGGCGACGAACTGACGCTCGATCTCGCGTTGGTTCGCGGGGGTTCGGTCAAGGGGCGGGTCATCGCTCGCACGGCCAACGACGCCGATGTTCCCGTGATCGACGCCGAGGTGTTCCTCCTGGGACCGACGGGGGCGGGCTCGGGCATGCCGGTCCCGCGCGTCGCGACCGTCGATGCGGCGGGGGAGTTCGCGTTCCCCGGGGTGCCGCTCGGCAAGTTCGTCCTGTTCGCGCGGAGCCCGTCGCACTATCTGCCGAAAGATCCGAACGGCATGCCGATGGGGCTCGAGGGCCCGTCCAAACTCCCCGGCGGAGTCGGCATGCAGTCGATGTTGCTCGTGCTTTCGAGGGAGGGCGAGACGCTCGAGAAGACGTTGAGGATGACGAAGGGCGTTGCGGTTTCGGGCGTCGTGCGGGGGCCCGACGGCGCGCCCGTGGCGGGCGCCGCGATTCGGGGGCCGCAGGGCGCGTTCTTCGAGAACGCCTGGCAATACGGCATCCAGGCGAACTCGCCGCCGACGCTCGCGAACGAGCGGCCCCGACGGCCGCTTCACGATTCCGGGGCTCGCGCCGAACGGTGAGTGCGTGCTGTCGGCCCACAAACCGCCGTTTGCATCGAAGTGGTGCACGCCGTTCGCCGTGACCGAGGGCGAGTCGCCGCCCGACGTCGTGCTCGACGTCGAGCAGGGCGGCTCGATCTCAGGGCGGGTGGTCGACGCCGACGGCAGGGCCGCGCCGGGCATCGACGTGTCCGCCTGGAGCCAACAGGGAGGAGCCAACGACTCCGTCAGCAGCGGCCCCGACGGCACGTTCCTGCTCTCGGGCCTCGGCCCGGGCGGTCAGCAACTCGGCGCGTGGTCGCAGGCGTTCGGTGGCGTCAATCGGATGCTCGATCCACCGTTGAAACCGGGAGAAACCCGCGAGGGCGTCGAATTGAAACTCGTCCTCGAGGTCAAGACGGTGTCCAAACTCACGGGCGTTCTGGTCGAGGAGGACGGCACGCCCGTCGGTGAGCGGTACCTCTCCGCGCAAGGCGCCCACAACTCGAGCGCCTGGACGCAGACCGACGCGGATGGCGCCTTCACGTTCCGCGGCCTGTCCGAAGGGAAGGCGACGCTGACGCTTCAGACCCAGTCGGGCGACGGGAACTGGGTGTCAGCGGCGATCCCGGATGCGACCTTCGACGTGCCGTCGTCCGGGGCGCGCGTCGTGTTACCCAGGAAGGAGCCGACGACGGTCGTGGTCGGCCGCGTGCTGCTGCCGCACGGTGCGCTCGTGCCTCTCTGCAACGTGACCGCCTTGGCCGCGGAAGCGAAAGCCACCGCGACCTCCCCGGCGGTCGCTTCATTCAGCGTGAGCGGCGAGGTGATCGGCGGCGAGTTCCGCCGCGAGGTTCCAGCGGGCCGGGCCTTCGAACTGATCGTCACGGGCGCTCGCGATGCAGACGGCAAGCCCGAGAACGTGCTGGCGAGCACGACGCCCGTCACGACGCCTGCGGGACCGCTGGTGATTCGACTGTTGTCCGGGAGGTCGATCCGGGGGCGCGTGCTGTCGGCCGACGGAAAGGGAATCGCCGACGCGACCGTCAACGGGAGTTTCGGCAGCGTCACGTCCGACGAGGACGGCTCGTTCGAGATCCTCGGCGTCGAAGCCGACGAGGTGTCGTTGACCGTCCAGCCCATCGGCTCGTACATGACCCCGCCGCAGCCGACGATCGCGAAAGCGGGCGCGACCGACGTCGTGATCCGCATGGATTCGGGACTCGCCATTTCGGGTCGCGTCGTCGACGCCGACGGGAATCCGGTCGAGAGCGGCAACGTTCGGGCGACGCCGACCGTCGGGTCGCGTTTGTCGCTGCACGCGAACCTGGACGAGGGCGGCACGTTCCGGATCGAGCACGTCCCGCGGGATGCGGTCTACGACATCGTGATCCGGTTCTGGGGGGCGGCCGGGAAGCTCTCCAATCACAAGTCCTGGACGACGTCCGGCGTGAGGTCGGGGACCGAAGATCTGGTCGCCCGGGTCGATGGCGGGGAGGTGATCCGAGGTGTCGTCGTCGATGGGGAAGGTCAACCGGTGCCGTCGGCGTGGGTCAATGCGTCGCCCGCTTCGGGAGGAGGGGCGACGCAGTCGGCGCAGTCCGACGAGTCGGGGCGTTTCGCCGTCGGCGGGCTCGATCCCGGGCCGTACGTCCTTCGCGCCTCGATCTGGAACGGACAGCAGCGCACGTCGCTGCCGGCGAGCGCGGAAACCGGTGAACGCGGCGTGCGCATCGTGATGCCGAACTCGGTCAAACTGACCGGCCGCATCCTCGCCGACGGAGACAAAGCGGGCTTCTCCATCCTGGTGCGACTCGCCGGACCGCTGACCGTCGATTCGTGGCCGCAGGTCGCGCAGGGACAGGCCGCCGCGGACGGTTCGTTCGCGCTCGACGTCCCGATGGACCTGTTCCTCGACGTGCAGGTGTCCAGGGCGAACGACGACCGGTTCGGGTACCTCGGCAACGTCAAAGGAGGGACCGGCGACGTCTCGATCGCACTCGTCGAGGGCAGGTCCATCGAAGGAACGGCCGAGGACGCGGTCGGCCAAGCGGTCGCCGGCAACACGTGGGTGATCGCCAAGAGTCCGACGTGGTACGCGTGGGCGGCCGTCGACGCCGCGGGGGCGTTTCGCTTCCGCGGGCTTCCCGCCGGCGCGTATCGCCTGCGCATGACGCCGGTCGCACGGCCCAACGCGAAGCCGGCATTGCTCGACACCGTTGCCGGCTCGACGGGGGTCCGCCTTCGGCTGCCGGAGTAGGCTTGCTCGAGGCACGCCGATGACCTACCTCGAACTGAATCTGATCACCGCGTCACGCACGCTGCTCTGCCCGGCGATCTGGGTCTGGTGCTGGTGGAAGCGCCCCAAGCTCATGGTCTTGTGGATGACGCTCGCGTTCGCGTACTTCCTCGTGACCGACCACTACGACGGACAATGGGCGCGCGCGAACGAACTCTCGTCCGAGTTCGGCTATTGGCTCGATCACGTCGGCGACTTCGTCTTCTACGGCCTCATGGCGGTGACGATCATGAAGGGGCCCCGGGAGCCCGAGGTGCGTCGCCGCCGCCGGTCGTCGGCTCTCCCGCCGCCGCCCACGCCGCCGACCGAACCCGGGCGACTCCCGCCGTCGTGATGCCGAGGAGCACGGCCGCGCTCGAAAGCGCCGTCCATGCGGTCGCGTGCGCGCCCGCGTTCGGGACGAAGAGCAGATTGCCCGCGATGGACACGCCTAGCGCCACGGCCGACGCCGAGGCCGCCCAGCCCGACGCGCCCCGCCCGAGCAGCTCCTGCACCTCGAGATTGCCCGCGCCGGCGAGCAACGCGGCCAGGATCAGGATGCGCGCGAGCGGGACGGCGTCTTCGAAGGCCTCGCCGTGGAGCCCCGTCGTGAACGGGGCCGCGAACACGAACAAGAGGACCACCGCGCCGAGCACGACGGCCCACCCTCGACGCGAGAGCCCGCGGGGAAGGGGCAGGAACCGGGCGTCGGACGCGGGCCCCGTCGGCCGATCGGCGGCGGCCTCCTTCGGGAACAGCAGCATGCCCGCGACCCACGGCAGGAACAGCACCATCTCGCGCGGCAATCCCGCCGCGGCATAGAGGCCCGCGGGTCGCGTTCCCGCCAGCGCGGCCAGCAGGAGCACGTCCGTGCGCAGGAGTCCGAACGAGAGCGCGCCCTGGACCCACGCCTTCAAGCCGTAGCCGCGCAGCGACGCGACGGTTTCCCGATCGATCCGCGCGCAAAGCGGCGTCACGCGGCGAACGGCGGTCAACGCGACGACCAATGCCGAAAGTTCGGCGACGACGAGGACGACGACCACCGTCGTCACGTGCGCGAGCGTCGGCACGAAGAGGAGTCCGAGTCCCGCGACCATGATGCCCCGGTTGACGAACGTCAACGCGTTCCACGCGGCGTTTCGTCCGGCGCCCAGGAGTGCACCCGCGAGGATCTGGGTCAGCACGATGGCGGGAGCCGCGCCGACGAAGGCGAGCATCGCGCCGAGCGGGATCGGCGCGAACACGTGGGGGGCCCACAGGGCGAACGCCGCAAGACAGAGCGCGGCGGCGACGCCGGTTCGCAGACCGAGCCCGATCGCCGTCGACACGACGCGCGCGGTCCGTTCGGGCGACTTCGCGATCGCGTACGTCGAGGCCGTCGGCAGCCCGAGGCACGCGACCGCGTGGAGGCCCAAGCGCAGCACGACGAGCGCCTCGATCGCGCCGCGGGACTCGGGTCCGAGCACGCGGGCCGTCACCGCGCCCAGCGCGATCACGGCCCAGGCGCCGAATTGCCGGGACAGGAAAGTCAGGGGGAACGGTCGCACGGCCCGAGGCTACAGGGCCCGCCGAGCGAAGCCTCTCCCGCGCGCGACAAGTGCGGCCCGCTTGATCGGCTCATATGGCGGGCCAACCGCATTCAAACGCCCGCGCCCCGTCGGAGGCCGCGCAAGTCGCGCCGCTTTCTATGCCGTGCGGATGGGGGTCATCGGCGGCGCCCCGGCGGGCATCTCGGAGCCGGCCACGTGGAAGCCGTCTCGGCCGTTCTGCTTGACGACGTAGAGCGCCCGGTCGGCGCGCTGCATCAACTGGGAAATCACCTCGTGCGGATCGCCCGCGCTCTGGCTCGGCGGCAGCACCGCCACGCCGACCGAGACGGTCGCACTGAGACCGGGACGGATGCGCGCCCACTCGCGGCTGCGGAAGGCCCGCACGATGCGATCGGCGAGATCGCGCCCGTGATAGGGCTCGGCGGCGACGACCGCGATGGCGAATTCTTCGCCGCCCACGCGCGCCACGTGGTCGAGCGTCCCGATGTTCTCGCGCAGCAGACGTGCGACCTCGACGAGCGCCTGGTCGCCGACCGCGTGACCGTGGACGTCGTTCAACTTCTTGAAGTGGTCGATGTCGATCATCAACATCGCCACCGGCCAGTTGAAGCGCTCGGCGCGCTGGAGTTCGCCCTCCATCTTCTGGAGGAAGCCGCGGCGGTTGTCGAGCGACGTCAGCGGATCCTGCACCGACTGGACGGCGAGCGATTTGACTTCGGTGCGCTGACGCCGGCCGACGCGATGCGAGAGGACCGCGGCCGCGATCAGGAACGCCGCGTTCATGAAGAGCGTGGCGAGGCCCTCGGCGGTCGCGACCCCCGCGCGCGTTTCGACGAGGAATCGCGTGCCCAGGACGTAGCCGCCGGCGATTCCCGTCGCCACGTAGGTCGTCCGGACGGCGGACAGCGAGAGGCCCGCGAACACGACCGTGCTCGCGACGAGGATGAAGTAGGGGCTGGCCGTCCCACCGGTCTTGATGCAGAGCCCGACCTGAATCAGCCCGAGGAACGCCAGATACCAACCCTTGGGCGTCCGTGCGGCGGCGGCGGGGCCCGATTCGAGTTCGGCTCCGATCGCCGCGGCCAAGGCGAGCGACCCTGCGATGCCGAGTCGGAGCGGATCGAATCCGTCGGGGGCGACACCGATCAGCGTCAGGCACACGTCGATCGCGAGCACCGCGGTCGCGAGATAGAACGACAGCCGGAAATACAGGGCGACGAGCGATTCGTTCGTCGAGGCCGTCGGTGAGGGGTCGGTGTAGAGGCCCATGAATGCTTGAGATCGGACGGTGGCGCGTTGGCGTCCCGAGGCCGTTCCTATCGGCCACCCGGGGGCACCGAATCAAGGGAAGAACATCCGGGCCCCTCGACCGCCGTAATCAATTTCGAAGCAACGACTTGCGTCGATACCTAGGCTGTCGATGCGTCCACCCATCGAGCATAGGGAAGCGTCGCCGCGTCGGCCCGGAACACGAGGACCTCGGGCGTGTCGTAGGGGTGGATGCGAACGAGTTCGCGTCGGCACGCTCGAATTCGGGGCGTGGTCGTCTTGATCACGAGCAGGACTTCCTTCGCCCGCTCGATGCGTCCTTTCCAGCGGTATGTGCTTGCGATGCCCGGTACGACGTTGACGCAGGCGGCCACGCGGGCCCCGACGAGGGCCCGGGCGATCCGCGCCGCGGCGGACGGGGGGGCCGTCGAGAGCAGGACGACGATCGATCGCGTCGCCTTCGGACGACGGGTCCCCTTCCGATTCGCGGACGGGACCTGCGGTCGACGGGCGGGCTTTCGATTGGATGCGGGCATTTGTTCGGGTGATCGGGAGTGCGAGGCGGGGAAACGCGACGTACGGCACGAGTTGGCGCGCGAGGAAACGACCCTCCTACGCCGATGAGATGATCCAAGGCCTCCACGACTCGCGCGGCGGCGTCGAGAATAGCGAACACCCCCATGTGCGGCATCTTCGGAATCGTCGGTTTCGACCGCAACGCCTCGCCCGATCCCGTCGGTCCGGCGCTCGCGACGCTTCAGGCCCGCGGCCCGGATCAGGGGGCGCGCCTCGACGCCCGGCTCGGATCGCACGCCGTGGTCTTCGCTGCACGCCGGCTGGCGCTGCTCGATCGCGCCGGAGGCGGACAGCCGTTCGTCCGGCCGTCGGGCGCCGTCCTCGTATGGAACGGGGAGATCTACAACCACGCGGTGCTCCGGCGCGAACTCGAAGCGCAGGGGGAGACGTTTCGCACGCGCTCCGACACGGAGGTGCTGGCGGCGCTCCTCGAACGCGAGGGTGTCGCGGGGCTGGCCCGCATCGAAGGATCGTTCGCACTCGCGTTTCTCGGGTCCGAGCGAGGTCCGCTCGTCCTCGCGCGCGACCGATTGGGCGTCCGTCCGCTCGCGTGGGCGCGCACGCCGCGCGGCGTCGTCTTTGCGTCGACCATCGATGCCCTCGCGGCGTCGGGCCTCGTCGCTCGCGTGGCCGATCCGGTGTCCATCGCCGACGTGCTGAAGGACGGTGTCGTCCACGGGACCCGATCGGCGCTGTCGGGTGTGCGCCGCGTGCGCCCGGGCGGCGTCGTCCGCGTGACGTCCGACCTGGCGGTCGCCGAACTGGATCTCCCGGTGGCCGAACCGGCGGCACCGCCCCCCGACACCGACCCCGAGGTCGGCGTGCTCGACGCGCTTCGCGCCGCCGTCGCCGACCGGTTGGCGCTCGATCGGCCGGCCGGCGTCTTCCTGAGCGGCGGCATCGACAGCGCGCTGATCGCGGCGCTTGCGCGCGATCACGGGCGCTTCCCGACGTACACGATCGCGTTTCCCGGGCACCCCGACGTCGACGAGTCCTCGCGCGCCGCGCGCACGGCCGAGAAACTCGGGTTGACGCATCACGAGATCAGCTGCCCCGCCGATCCGACGCCGTGGATCCTCGGGACGTCGCGCGCGTTCGACGAACCATTCGCCGACGCGAGCGCGGTCCCGACGTGGGGGCTCGCGCGCAGCGCGGGCGCCTCCGTGCGAGCCGTATTGACCGGCACCGGCGGCGACGAGGTCTTCGGCGGCTACCGGCGGTACTGGCTGCTCGGCACGGGGCCCTGGCTCCGGCACGTTCCCGCGTTCGTGCGCGCTCCGGTCACGGCCGTCCTCGATCGCGCCGTGCCTTCCGGCGCCCGGATGCTGCGTGCGGCGTCGGACCCCGAGGGGCTCTACCGCGGACTGCTGCGCCTTCAGGGCCCCGACGAGTTCGCCGCGGTCGCGGGCCCGGCGCTCGACGGCATCGCGGCGTTCGACGGCGACGCCGGGCCCGCGTCGGCGATGGCCGCGATGGCCGACGACCGGATGCGCTATCTGCCCGACGATCTGCTCGTCAAGGAGGACCGCGCGTTGATGGCGCACGGCGTCGAAGGGCGCCATCCGTTCCTCGATCGTCGCGTCGGCGCCGCGGCGTCGAGGCTCGAGATCCGCGGGGGCACGGGCCGCGGCAAGCAGAAGCAGGTGCTCCGGGCCTACGTGCGCCAGATCGTCGATCCCGATCTTGCAGCGGGGGGCAAGATGGGCTTCGCGTTTCCATCCGACGCGCTCTACGGCGGCCCGCTCCTTCACCTGACGCAGGACGTGCTCTTCTCGCGCCGCGCGCGCGAGCGAGGGTTCACCGACCCCGCGACCGTCGAGCGCCTCGTGCGCGATCACGCGGCCGGGCGCTCGCAGCGCGGCGCCGTCATCCACGCGTTGGTCATGCTCGAGTTGTGGGCCCGTCGGGTGCTCGACGGGCGGGATTGACTCGCGAGGCGGGTACGATCGAATGCCGCGTGCGTGCCCGGAGGCTCTGCTCATGACACGACATCCCGTGCTGCATCGGATCCGTCGCGCGGTCGTCGCGCTCGTCCCGTGCGTCGTCCTCCTCGGCGTGACCGGACTCGTGGAAGCCGGCGACCTCGACCCGCAGCAGGTGAAGACGCTCGCGACGCTCGCGTCGTACGCGAAGCAGATCGAGACCAACGTCCGGATCGCGACCGACGGCGTCGGAGCGGGCGAGGGGAAGCCGTCCGACGCGAAAATCCGGCTCGCACGCACGCGGCTCGAGCAGCCCAAGGGAATGCTCGTCTCGGTGCGCGAGGCGCTCGCCAAGTTGCCCGAGAACCAGGCCGACGTCACCGCGCTGCGCGCGCGACTCGATGCCTCGGCCGCCGCCATCACGGCCCTCGAGGCGCGACTCGACGGCACGTCGGCCGGCACGACCGGTGCACCGACGCCCGCGGCGCCCGGCGTTCGGCTCGACTACAAGCAGCAGAAATCGCTCTCCGACGGTGAGTTCCACGCGCGCCGCGTCGCCAACGCGGCGGCGGACCTCGTCGAACTCCGGAAGGTGGTCGATGCCACCGCCGACAAGGACGCGATCGACCACCGGCTCGTTCGCGCCGGGATGGGGACCATCGAGGCCGCCCGCCGCAGCGCCGTCCATGCGAAGAGCCACCTCGATCCCCTTCCGGGGAACGGCGCGGGCGTCGCCGAGATCGTGTCGCTGCTGGCGACGGCGCTGACCTCGATCGCGGCGTCCGAGGCGGCGTTGACGCCGATCCACGCGCGACTCTCCCACCTCGTCGATCCGGCCGCTTATCCGGCGCTTTCCGACGACGTGCGACGCCTGCGGGACCTCGCCTCGATGTATCGCGAGACCGACGTCTTCGCGCGCGACCCGCGTCGGGCCGCCGTGCTCGTCGGCGAGGGGCCGGCCGCGCGCACGGCGTACGCGGCGATCGCGAAGGCGTACGCGCCGTTCCTCGCCCAGAAGACCGAGGAAGGCAAGCCGGTCGATGCCGCGCTACGGCACTTCCACGAAACGCTGGCTGCATTCGACGCCGCGACCGATCGGGCCCGGACGTCGCTCCCGGCCGAAATCGACGCGGAGGTGGCGAGCGTCGACAAGTTGGTCGCGACGGCCGTCACCGAGTCAAAGCCCGCGTTCTTCGTGCACGCCATTCCCGAGCGCGTGAAGGCGCTCGACGGGCTGGTGGAACTCCAATCGGCGCTCGACGCCGAGGCCGGCAAGCGGGCGGCCGCCACCGTTGCGGCGTTACGCACGGCCTTGGCGACGAAGCGGGACTCGCTCAGGGACGCGATCATCGACGCCAACGAGTTGCCCCCCGATCGATACACGGGCCCGGACCGCGCCGAACTCGAGAAGGCGTCGGTCGCGGCGTGGAAGGCCCTGGAAGGCGATGCCGAAGTGCTCGCGGTCCGGATTCCGTCCGAGGCGTGGCGGCGCGAGACGTTGTGGCGGCGTCAGAATTCGACCTGGTACCTGATCGATCGCTCGTCGATCCAGGTTCAACTGCTCGTCAAGCGCGACGATCGGCTCGCGATCATCCGCCCGATCGACCTGTGGATCGACCATCAGGCCGGCGACGTGCGCAAGGCGTTTCCCTTCCACGCGGCGAAGGACGCGATCGAGCCGCAGTTCTTCGTACGGCGCGACAAGATCAAGTGACGCGTCACTTCGTGGCGCTTGGCGCGCTCGGGGCGATCGGGGCCGATCGAACCAGCGTCGCGAACCACGTGGACGGTCCCGGGCGCACCCTCGCGACGACTTCGTCGTCGAAGCCCGACTTCGAAAGATAGAGATCGACCTCGCGGTCGGGCAGGTCGTCCACGACAAGGACGCCGTTCTCGGTGGTCTCCCACGGCAGGACGGCGTCGGGGTCGGTGGCGTCGTTCGTCGGCGCGCCTGCCGGTCCGCCTGTCGGCGTGCGTGCGACCGAGCGAATTGCGACGCCCGGGAGCGGGACGCCCGCCGGGTCTTCGATGAC